>JBDUCS010000376.1:0-3761 GCA_040003335.1 Gemmatimonadaceae bacterium
CGACGACGGTCCAGATGACCCAGTTGACGCCGGGCATCGCGTCGAATGCGAGCCAGGTGCCGAGCGCCGCGACGACGCCGGTGCCGAGCCAGAGCTTCGCCAGCGGATGACGTCGAATGCTCGGCGCGATGAGGGATGACATGGCGTTTAGCTCAGTGCTGAGAAGTGAGTGATAAACGAACGACAAGTGGCGATTGAGAGTCGATCATGGGGGCGTTCCGGGCTCTCACTTCTGAGTCGTCGATCGTTCACGGATCAATGTTCCAACTTCATCCTGCGGAACTCAGCCCGCGGCGGCATCGGGAACTGCTCCGAAGCGCCGTTCCCGCCGGCGGAACTCGTCGATCGCGCTGGCGAGATTGTCGGCACCGAACTCGGGCCAGAGGCGCGGCGTGAAATGCAGCTCGGCGTAGGCGCATTCCCAGAGGAGAAAGTCGCTCAGCCGCTGCTCGCCGCTCGTGCGAATCAACAGGTCAACGTCGGGCACGGCGTCGCCGTCGCTAAGAAGGGCGGCGAACGTTTCGCGCGAGACGACATGGTGGCCGACGACCGACGACTGCAGTTGCGCAGCGGCTCGCAGAATGGCATCGCGCGCCGAGTAGTCGATCGCGACGCGCAGATCGAGCGTCGTCCCATCTGATGTCGCGAGCTCCGCGCGCTCGATCGCGCCACGCAGCACATCGCCGAGCCGGTCGCGCCGGCCAATGACGCGGAGCCGGACGCCGTTGGCGACGAGCTTCGGCGTCTCACACTCCAAGTGCGCGCGGAAGAGGCGCATCAGCGCCGCGACCTCGCGGTGCGGCCGCTTCCAGTTGTCGGTCGAGAAGGCGAACAGCGTCAGCGTACGCACGCCGAGCTTGGGCGCCGCCTCCACCACCCGCCGCACCGACTCCGCGCCGGCGCGGTGACCGGCCACGCGCGGGAGCGCACGCGCCGTCGCCCAACGGCCATTGCCGTCCATGATGATTGCGACGTGCAACGGAGAGGTCGTCTGTCTCAAAGAACTTGCCGGCATAAAGTGTCGAGAGAAAAAAAGAGAGAGGAAAAACGAGCAGGATCAGCGGGCGAGCGTGGTGCGGGTCGCTTGGATCAGCGCTTCCATGTGGTCGAGGTAGCGCTGCAGCGCGCGGCGGCCGGCGGGGGCGAGACGATACTCGGTGCGCGGACGCCGGCTCTCGAACGACTTGGTGCACGTGACGTAGTGCGCCTCCTCGAGCTTGCGCGCGTGCACACTCAGGTTGCCATCGGTCGTCGCGAGAAGGCCCTTGAGCTCGTTGAAGGTGAGCGAGTCCGTGCCCGCGAGCGCGCTCACAATGCCGAGCCGCATGCGGTGATGGATCAGCGAATCGAGCTCGAGCGATTCGTCGCTCGCACTCGTCGGCGCCGCGCCGCGAATGCCCTTGAGCGGCGCGGTTGCGCGCCCGCTGTCGGGCTGTTCGGCACGCTTGCGGCGCGCGGCATTCGAGTCAGCCACCGTACCTCCGCGCGATGAGAAGTCCAAAGAGAATGTGTAGTCCGCCGAATCCAGCAATGAGTAATGCGTTTCCCCAGGCCGGCGGCCCGAACAGCGCCACGACGCCGAGCGCGAGAAAGGAGGCGCCCATGACCGGGATCGGGCGCACCGAAAATGCGCCGGCCGCCGCGACGCCGGCGCCGTAGAGCAGGAGCCACGCGCCGGGGAGCACGCTGGCGACGCCGCTCCGCATCAACACCGTCGTGAGCAGCGCGCCGACGAGGATGGTGGGCGCGAAGCTGAGCGCGAACTTGCGCACCGGTCCCGACACGAGCGGCTGCTTCGCCCCGCGCGCCTTGAGCGTCGTTGTCAGCGCACCGATCCCGAATGAGAGCACCGCGTCCACGAGCCAGATCACCTGCCACTGTTCAGTGCGCCGCGCCACGAGTCCGGCGGCCACCGCCGTCACGCCGACGAGGGCGAGCCCCCAGCCGGAGAACGCCGTGAACGACGACGCGTTCGCCATCGTTTCGCGGATGAAGCGCAGATCGTCGATCGCCCGCGCGTGCAGCGCCGGCGGCTCGCGATCGTCCGGGAGTTCCACGAGTTGCGCCCGTGAGGAGGTCATGACGGATACGGTAGCCATCGGACACGGAGACGTCAAGTACTTTGTATTACAAAGTCAGCGGCGGGATCCGGGCCGTCCCTAGCCCCAAACCCCTACCCGCTCTCACATTCCACATCCCTCACGCCGGATCCCCCATGCACTTTTACGTCCGCCTCCTCATCACCGCCGCCGCCCTCTGGGTCGCCACCCAGGTCATCGGCGGCATCACCTACGCCGGCGGCGCGCTCGGCCTCATCGGTGTCGCGCTCCTCTTCGGCATCGTCAACGCCGTCCTCGGCTCCGTCTTCAGACTCTTCGCCTTTCCGTTCATCATCCTCACCCTCGGTCTCCTCGCGCTCATCATCAACGGCGTGCTCCTCCTCATCACCAGCTCGCTCGCCGGCTCGCTCGGCATTGGATTCCACGTCGCCGGTTTCGGCTCGGCGTTCTGGGGCGCCATCGTCATCAGCCTCGTGACCGCCCTCCTCTCGCGGCTCTTTCGGCACGACAAGCCCCGGGTCACGGCCGACTGAGCCGACCGCCCACGACGACCTTCGCCATGCATCGACTCGTCAGGCGGCGCTGGGCGATGGCGATCGCGGCCGTGCTTGTCGCCGCCGTCGTCTTTCTCCCGCTGCGCACGCGCTCCCTGCGCTCGCGCACCCGGCCGCTGCGCGCCTACGCCGACGCGGTGCAGCGCGTGGCCGCGATGCGCGCCTTCGAACAGCCGCTGGTGAATCGCTACGGCGGCACCATTCTTCTCACGCATGGCGTGCGCGCGCCGCGCGTCGCCGTGCTGCTGCACGGCCTCACCGCTACGCCGCGCCAATTTCAGGCGCTCGCCGAGGAGCTCTTCGCGCGCGGGTACGATGTGTTCGTGCCGCGGATGCCGATGCACGGCGAGCGCGGCCGCGACGCCACGGCCTTGAGCGCGCTCACCGCGGACACGCTGCGCAGCTTCGCCGACGACGCGATTGACATCGCCCACGGGCTCGGCGACACGGTCGACGTGCTCGGGCTCTCCGGCGGCGCGACGATCGCGGCCTGGATCGCGCAGCACCGGGCCGGCGTGCGCCACGTCGTGATCGTCGCGCCGGCGCTCGCCTTCTCGCGTATGCCGCGCGCGCTCGAGGATCCCGCGATGCAACTGCTGGCGCGGCTTCCCAACGTCAACGTCGGTGCGTCGGCCGATACGGCGAAACCGCAGGTGTACGCCGGATTCTCCACGCGCGCGGTGGCGCAGACCATGCGGCTGGGCGCCGAGGTGCGTGACGATGCCGGACGCATCGCGCCGGCGGCGCGCTCGATCGCCCTCGTCACCAACGGCAACGACCGCACGATCGACGCCGGTGCCGCGCTCGCGCTCGGCGACCGTTGGACGCAGCACGGCGCCACCGTCACCCGCTTCCAGTTCGACGCCGCGCTCGGCCTGCCGCACGACGTCGTCGACCAGGGCGAGCGCTGCGCCGACGCGACGCTCGTCTACCCGGTGCTGGTCGCGCTGCTCGAAGGCCGGCCTGCTCCCCCCGTGGCGTCGCGCTCCGTGCCGCACGACTGTATCAACCGGTAAAGGAAAAGCAATTCACAAGCAGATCCTTCGCGTTCGCTCAGGATGACAACCTCGTCTCTGTCATCCTGAGGAGCATAGCGACGAAGGATCTGTCATCCTGAGGAGCGGAGCGACGAAGGATCTGTCATCCT
>JBDUCS010000083.1:0-12687 GCA_040003335.1 Gemmatimonadaceae bacterium
CTTCCCGAGTATCTGCTGGCCGACGCTACCACCGGCCGATGACTTGAACTCCAGCGTCCGCGAACCTGCTGCCACGAGTGCGCTCACGTCGTAGAAGCTCGGCGATCGCCAGCTGCGTCCAGACGACGACGTCTTCACGGTCGCAGCAGCTTTCCTGACGACGGTGAACGAGCCATCCAAGACGGACGCGCTCCGGTGCGCCTGGATGTCCGGCTCGGGACGTACGACATCGCGGTAGGCGCCTCGAGCAAGCGATCACGCCGAAAACGCGCGTGATCAGGGGCAGGTACACCACCAATAGCAGAATCCGGCCGGCGCGAGCGCCGCCGCGACGCGTGCTCGCTCTCGCGCAACGCCGACCCCTGCAGCGCCGGGCGGTGCAAGTCACCGCCTGAGATCACGCTTCGACACGTCGTCGTGCATCTCGTCACACAATCGTGGTCGCCTCCGACGGACCGCCCCTACCCTGTCACGCCCCCGCCCGATGCGAGGGCGTTTCGCTTTTCCCATTATCGCCGCGGCTGGAGGTCCGCGCCCGTCTCACGCTCTTGGGCGCGCCGCACACCGCGGCGCCACAGGTCCCTCTGATGAAGGAGCAACAAAATGTCATCGAGTCGAGTTCGACGGATGTTCGCGGTCGTCTTCGCGCTCACAGCACCGGTCGCGGCGCGATCCGCGCTCTGGGCGCAACAGCCGGCCCCGGCCGCGCAGACATCGATCACCGGACGCGTCACGGAGCGCGCCAGCAGCCAGCCGATCGCCGACGTGCGGGCGGTCGTCGTCGGTCGAAGCATCGTCGCCATCACCAATGCCGACGGACGCTACACTCTGCGCGGCGTCCCGGCCGGCGCCGTCGAGGTGCGCGTGCTGCGCATCGGCTACGCCGAGCAGAAGAGCGCGGTCACCGTCGTCGCGGGCCAGCAGTCGACGCTGGACTTCGCCATGGCCGCGGCGCCCGTGCAACTCAGCGAAGTCGTCACTACTGCCGGCGGCGCCGAGCAGCGGCGTCTCGAGGTCGCCAACGACATCGCGCAGATCGACGCGTCGAAGATCGTGCAGACCGAGCCGATAGCCAACATGAGCGATCTCCTCGTCGCGCGCGCGCCCGGCGTGCAGGTGCTCCCCGGCAACATGACCGGCACCGGCGCGCGCATCCGCATCCGCGGCACCAGCTCGCTCTCGCTCGGCAACGACCCGATCTATGTGATCGACGGCGTGCGCATGGAGAGCTCCACCGGCTCGTCGTCGATCAGCATCGGCGGCTCGTTCCCAAGCCGCGTCAACGACATCAACCCGAACGACATCGAGAACATCGAGATCGTGAAAGGGCCGTCGGCGGCGACGCTCTACGGCACCGATGCCGCGAACGGCGTCATCGTCATCACGACGAAGCACGGCCGACCGGGTGCGACGAAGTGGAACGTCTTCACCGAAGTCGGCCTGATCCAGGACCGCACGAGCTACTTCAGCGACTACACGCACTTCGGCCACACGGCGTCCGGCGCCGTCACGTCGCGCTGCTTCAACGCGTCGGTCTCCGCCGGCACGTGTACCCCCGACAGTCTCAAGGTGCTCAATCTGTTCGGTACGAAAGACCTCTCGCCGATCGGCAACGGCAACCGGCAGCAGTACGGCGTGTCGGTCGGCGGCGGTACCGACGCCGTCCGCTACTTCCTCTCGGCCACGAACGAGAACGAAGTGGGCGTGCTCAAGGTGCCCGACGTCGAGGTCGCGCGTATGAACGCCGCCAGTCTTCCGCTCCTCGATGAGCAGAGAAACCCGAACGCGCTCAATCGCACGAGTCTCCGCGCCAACATCAACATCACGCTGACGCCGAACACCGACGTGTCGGTGTCGACGGCGTACATCACCGGCAAGCAGCGGCTCCCGCAGACGGACAACAACACGACCGGCATTCTGTCGAACGCCTACGGCGGTCCGGGCTACCGCGACAACGGGCTCTCGACGACGGGTGTGCCGCTCAACGGCTACAGGCGCTTCACGCCCGCCGACATCTTCCAGGAGACGGTCGGCCAATCGGTGAACCGCTTCATCGGCTCGGTGACGCCGACGTGGCGGCCGGCGCCGTGGCTCTCGACGCGCGCCAACATCGGCGTCGACTTCACGGGTCGCGTCGACACCGATTTGTGCCGCCGCGACAACTGCTCCGACTTCGGCACCAGCCGCGAAGGCTTCAAGGTCGACAATCGCACGAATTTCCTCACCTACACCGTCGACGGATCGGCCGCGGCGTCGTTCCAACCGCGCGAATGGCTCAGCACGAAGACGACCGCCGGCGTGCAGTACTTCAACAATCAGTTCGAGCGCAACGGCGCGAGCTCGGTCAACCTCCCGCCGGGCACGACGACGGTGAACGCCGGCGCGACGCAGTTCGGCGAGGAGCTCAACACCTTCTCCAAGACACTCGGCGCGTACGTCGAGGAGCAGCTCGGCTTTCGCGACCGCCTGTTCGTCACCGGGGCGCTCCGCGCCGACGATAACAGCGCCTTCGGCCAGAACTTCAAGGCCGCGTACTACCCGAAAGCGAGCGTGTCGTGGATCGTCAGCGACGAGCCCTTCTTTCCGCGCGAGCGGTGGCTCAACCAGCTGCGGCTGCGCACGGCATACGGATCGTCTGGCATCCGTCCCGGCGCGAACGATGCGCTGCGCTTCTTCCAGCCGCAGACGGTGAACTCCGAGGGGGCGAACGTTCCCGCGTTGCAGTTCCAGGCGCTCGGCAATCCGAACCTCAAGCCGGAGAAGTCCACCGAGCTCGAGATGGGATTCGACGCGAAGGCGTTCTCGAATCGTATCGACCTGCAGCTCACCTACTACAACAAGCGCACGAAGGACGCGCTCATCTCGCGCGTGCTCCCGCCGAGCTACGGCTCGGGGGATGTGTCGCGCTTCGAGAACCTGGGCGCGGTACGCAACACCGGATGGGAAGCGCTCCTCTCGAGCCAACTCGTCGATCGCTCGCGCTTCGCGTGGGACGCGACCCTGAGCGGATCGACCAACAGCAACACGCTCGTGTCGCTCGGCGGAGTACCGACGATCATCCTCGGCGCGCTGAACCAGGATCGCCAGGGCTACCCGCTCAACGGCTACTGGCAGCGTCCGATCCTGAGCTACAGCGACGCGAACCGTGATGGCTTCATCACCGCCAACGAGCTCGTGGTCGGCGACTCGCTCATCTACCGCGGCTCATCGATTCCGAAGTACGAGGCGGTACTCACCAACGGCTTCGATTTCTTCGGGCGTCGCCTACGCGTGCAGGGGCTGTTCGACTACAAGGGCGGCTACAAGCTGCTCAACGACACCGAGCGCATCCGCTGCCAGACGCGCAACAACTGCAGCGGACTCCAAAACCCCAAGGCGTCGCTGTTCGAGCAAGCGCGCGTCGTGGCGATGCGCGATCACTCCAGCAAGACGCAAGATGGCTTCATCGAGGATGCGACGTTTCTTCGCTTCCGCGAGCTCTCCATGACGGTGCAGGCGCCGGAGCGGCTCGTCGCGCGCTGGCTCCGCGCGAGCACGGCGAGCGTCACGCTCTCCGCGCGCAATCTGCACGTGTGGAGCAAGTACACCGGCCTCGATCCGGAAGCGAACTACGTCACCGGCGGCTTCGTGAACAACGACATCCCGTCCGATTTCCAGACCTCGCCGCCCCCGACCTATTTCATTCTTCGCCTCAACCTCGGCTTCTGAGCCATGACACATACGAAACGCATTCGCGCCGCGCTCGGCGCCGTCGCCGTCGGCACCACGCTCTTCGCGTGCAGCGTCGACCGGATCCTCGCCGTGCGCGATCCCGACATCATCAATCCCAGCGATGTCAACTCACCCGCCGGCGCCGAAGCGGTACGCATCGGCGCGCTCGGCCGCTTGACGGCCGCGACTACCGGCAGCACCGGCGACAACGAGACGATGTTCCAGTTGAGTGGACTCCTCGCCGACGAGTTTCGCTCCGGCGACTCGTTCGCCGAGCGCAACGAGACGGACCAACGCTCGGTCCAGAACTCCAATGGCGTGCTCGACGACGCGGCGCGGCGGCTCTTTCGCGCCCGCCTCGGCGCGCAGCAGGCGATCCCCCTGCTGCGGCAGTACGCGCCGACGCAGACGGGCAACATCGCGGAGCAGTTCTTCGTCCTCAGCTTTGTCGAGAATCAGGCGGCGGAGAACTTCTGCAATGGCGTCACGTTCAGCAACGCGGTCGGCGCGACGATCGTGAACGGCTCGCCGCTCACCGACGCGCAGGCGTTCCAGCTCGCGGCCGATGACGCCGACTCGGCGCTCGTCGCGCTCGGCTCGGGCGGTGCCGGGACGGCGACCGACTACGCGGCGCGGGTGACAAAGGCGCGCGCGCTCGTGAATTTGGGACAGTACCAAGCGGCGGCGGCGCTCGTCGCGTCCGTGCCGACGTCGTTCGCGTACCGGAATACGCACTCCCTGACCGCGGGTCTCGTCAACGCGACGTGGGAGTTCAACAACAACCAGAAGCGCTACGTCGTCGCCGACACCGAGGCGAACATCGGCCTCAACTTCGTGTCGGCGCGCGACCCGCGCGTGCCGACGGGCGCCGGCGGCCGGGCATTCGACTCGAGCACGCCGTTCGTCGAGCAGGCGCTCTACGATCAGGAATCGCCGATGACGATCTCGAGCGGCATCGAAGCGCGGCTGATGCAGGCCGAAGCGGCGATCAACAGCGGCGGAAATCCGGCGGCGTTCAAGACCAACATCGACGCCGAGCGCGCCGCTCAGGGACTGGGACCGATCGTCGACCCCGTGACGCAGCAGGGCCGCATCGATCTCCTCTTCCGCGAGCGCGCCTTCTCGCTCTTCGCTACCGGCCACCGGCTCGGCGATCTGCGGCGACTCGTTCGGCAGTACACGCGCCCGGCGGCGAGTGTCTTCCCCACGGGCATCTATTTCAAGGGCGGCGTGTTCGGGACGAACACGAATTTCCCGATCCCGCAGTCCGAGCAGAACAACCCGAACGCACTCGGTGGGTGCCTAGACCGGAATCCCTAGGCTAGAGGTGAGGGGGTTAGGGAGCAGGGCTTGGGGAAGGTCATAGGTGCTTAGGTGCTCGGTGGTTCGTGAACCTCGGACCTAGAACCCAGAACCTTTTCTAGCCCTGGCCCTAATTCCTAACCCTACCCTCTAGCTCACCGCTCGAATCGATACCCGAACCTCGACACCGTGACCAGATGTCGTGGCGTACTGGGATCGGGCTCGAGCTCGGCGCGTAGGCGATAGATGAGCGTGTCGAGCACGCGGCTTCCGCGGCTCGCGGACTTCACGCCCAGCTCGGACATCAGCTCGGCGCGCGTGACGGCGGCGCCGCGCCGCGCGATGAGGGCAAGAAGAAGGTCGAGCTCTCTCGGCGCGACGGTCACCGGCGCGCCGGCGCGGCGCACGACGCGCGCGCCGACGTCAACCTCGATGGCGCCGAAGCACTCGACCGGCGCGAGGCGCCGTAGGTACGCGCGGCCGCGCAACGCGCGCTGCATGACGGCGCGCACCCGGTAGGCGAAGGCCCGCGGCTCGATCGGCAGCACGATGCAGTCGTCAGCGTTCGCGGCGAGCGCGCGCGCGAGCTCGCCGTCCTCGCGTCGGAGGGCGATGGCGATCGTCGCGGCGCGGCCGCGACGATCGTGCGGCCGCGTTGCGCCGGCGGCCTCGAGCTCCTCGAGCGCGGCGAGGTCGATCACGAGCACATCGGCCGACGCATCGGCGGCGCCGAGGTTGGCCGCGGTCGGTGCCATCACCTCGACGCTCAGCTCGCCACGAACGAGCTGCACGCCGAGCTGCGTCGCCAGCGCGACGTCCTGGAGAATCAGCGCCACGCGGATGTCGGGGATCGCAATCGGCGCGTCGGCGCGCGACGCGCGAGCGGCGAGGAACTCAGCGGTGGAGCTCATGGATACGGCCGGTGCGGCGAGGGTGCGTCGGAGGCGACCATGCGAACGGGAGACTGTTCCGTCGGCTGCATGGTGTATAGACACCTACGACCGCACCAACGGTTTGTGACAGGGCGCGGAGGGCCGGGACGAAGCGCCTCAGGCGCCGGCCGGCCAGTGCGATCGCATCCGCCACCGGCAGATCGCTTCCTTCGTTGCCGAGTCGGCCGCCACAAGGATGGGTCCGCCGCTCGCCGCGCGCTCCGGACCGCGCGGCCAGCCACGCGCGGCGGCCACCGAGATACCCGACAAAAGGAGAGCGCCGATGATCAGCGCGGCGCCGAGGGCGCGGTCGCGGGGCGTCAGTGGCGCACGGTCGGGTGCGGGAGATGTCGGCACGTTCGTCTCTCGGCGGCGGGCTCGAACGAGAGCCACCGCGCGGCGCGCGGCGCTCCCCATCCTCTCAACCCCGCCTCGCGGCGAACGGCACCCGGATTAACGACTGATCACGAGTCCCTGACACCAGGCACCAGCGTGGGGCGAGTCAGCGGCCCAGGCGAGAGCGGTACCAGCGGCTGAGCTTTAGCTGACGGCCATCGTGCAGCAGCACGACGTACTCGCCGTTGAACCACGGCTGCATCTCCTTCACGCGATCGAGATTCACGATCGTCGAGCGATGGATGCGCACGAACTGGTGCGGGTCGAGCCGCGCTTCGAGCGAGTGCATCGTCTCGCGGATCAGGTGCACGTCGCGACCGGCGTAGACGCGCGCGTAGTTGCCCGCGGCTTCGATCCAGTCGATGTCCCCTGTCTTGATGAAGAAGAGGCTCCCGCCGTCCTTGATCATCAGACGGTCCTTCGGCGACGGTGCCGCGCGCTCGGCCGGCACGAGCGCGGACAAATCGGCGGCGAGCGGGTCGCCTTCACGCAGTTGGTCGAGCAGCGACCGGATACGCCGCCCGTGCTGCGCGCTCGCGTCGCGCTCGAGCTCGGCGCGCGCGCGGCGCACCGCGGCGCGCAGCCGGTCGCCATCGAACGGCTTGAGCACGTAATCGAGCGCGTGCACTTCGAACGCCTTGAGTGCGTATTCGTCGAACGCCGTCACGAAGATCACACGCGTCGCCGTCGGTCCGAGTGCCGCGACGACGCCGAAGCCGTCGAGCTCGGGGAGCTGGATGTCGAGAAAGAGGAGCTGCGGCTCGAGCGCGCGCACGGCGGCGACGGTCTCCGTTCCGTTCTGGCATTCAGCGACGATGGTCAGCCCCGCGTCGCCCGCGAGGAGGCGGCGGATGCGGCGGCGCACCAGCGGCTCATCGTCGGCGATCACCACGGCGAGTGGCGCGGCCAACGCGTCGCCAGTCGCGGCCGCGGCAGATGCGGTGCTCACCGCGAGATCGCCAGCGCGGGGAGCGTTGCGGCGCGCATCTCGGATGTCGTCGCCGGCGATTCGGCGATGCGGAGCGGCACGATGAGGAGCACGCGCGTACCGCCCTCGGCTCGCACGCGCTCGATCACGAAGCGGTGGTCGTCGCCGTAGAGCTGCGCGAGACGCGCGCGTGTCGTCGAGAGGCCGATCCCCTCGCGCAACTTGCCGGCGGGCGGAAGCCCGCGACCGTTGTCCTCGATGCGCACCTCCAGCCAGTCGCCATCGACGCGGGCGAGGATGTCGAGCGTGCCGGCCTCGTCGCGTGGCGAGAGGCCGTGCACAACCGCGTTCTCGACCAGAGGCTGCAGCGACAGGCTGGGCACGAGCGCATCGAGCGCATCGGGAGCGATGCAGGTTCGGACGACGAGCCGGTCGTCGAAGCGCACGCGCTGGATCTCGAGGTACGCGGCGACGAACTCGAGCTCCTGCCGCAGCGGGACCTCGTGGCCGGCGACGTTGTCGATGCTGAGCCGGAGGAGATCGCCCAACCGCGAGATCATGCGGTCCGCCCGCTCGGCGTCGTGATGCACGAGCTCGGAGATCGCGCCGAGCGCGTTAAAGAGGAAGTGCGGCTGCAACTGCATCTTGAGCACTTGCAGCTGCGCGCGTGCGAGCTGCGCCTCGAGCTGCGCGGCGCGGAACTGCCGGTCGCGTGCCTGGCGGTAGTAGCCGACCGCATGCCGCACGGCGACGAGCACGGCGAAGATCGCGAAGTTGAACTCGAACTGGCTGATGTACAGCGCCCAGAAGCTGGAGCGCGCGCTCGGCCGCGCCCACGGCTGGAGCCAGAAATCGAGTGCGACATCGACGAACGTCGCGGCGATGGCCAGCATGAGATAGGCGGGCAGGCGCGTGCTCCATGTGCGCCGCGACATCGGGTAGTTCTGCACGAGCCAGACGACGAAGATCGTGATCGCTGCCCAGAGCCAGCATCCCGGGAGCGTGAGCCGTAGAAGGTGCGGCCACCGCGCCTCGCGTCCTTCTGTGACGCGAATGAACAGGTACCACTCGTTGGCGCTGAAGATGCCGAACGCCGTCCAGCCGGCGAAGAGGAGCGCCAGCGCACGCCACTGTCCCCACAAACGCGGCCGCTCGGGAACGGGAAACTCGGATGTGCTGTTGTTCGCTAGCTGGCTGGCCACGTGCTCCCCGTCTGCCTGTTGCCGGAACTGTGGTACCGACGAGATCCGAGTTCCACACAGACGGGACAGGACGCACTGGCGAGTGACGAAACGCCGGTCCCGCGTGGTGGTTCACGTAGGGCCGGCGTTCACGAAACTGAAAGACCAAACAGTGTGCGGGGTTTGCAAGTGGAAGGTCACAGCTCTCGGTGGACTCAGACTGCTGAACTTGTGAGCTGCCGAGCTAGCGTTCCACCAAATCCGCCAGCAATGCCTTGACTCTGGGGTCTTCGGAGCGCGACAACGACGTGATCACCCGTCTCCGCACCGACCGGTCTTCCTCCGTCTTGGCGATCGAGATCAACTTGTCGACCGCCACTTTGTCGCCGCTCTGTACCAGCGCGCTGATGATCGCGCCCTTCGCGTCGGCGTCCTTGGTGCCGTCGTACAGCGACACCAGATCGGCCGTCGACGCGCCGGCGCGGACCAGGCCTCCGAGGGCGCGCCGGCGGTCGCGCGACGTGGCGCTCTCATCCTTGGCGACACCGGTCAGCCAGCGCACGTTCTCCGCGCCGCCCATCTGTACGAGCGACTCGATCACTGCCTCGCGGCTCGTCTCGCTCGAGAGCTTCGGGTAGAGCGAGCGAAGGAACGCCGCGTCGTCGCTCGTCGCGTAATCGTGGCCAATACCGCGAATCGCCGCGGTACGCACCTCGTCCACCAGATCCGTGCGGCCGGCGGCGGCGCGGAGATACGTGCGTGCCCGCGGGTCGCCGGAGTTGGCGAGCGTCGACATCGACTGCTTGGCGAGCCACGCATCGCCCGTCGTCCGTGAGATCTCGATCAGCGCCGGGATGCCGTCGCCGCGATCCAGGCGCGACAGCACGCCCATCGCCTGCCGGCGGACCTGCTGGTTGTCCGTCGCATCCTTGGCGATCTCGGCGAGCGCCGACGCCACGCGGCTGCCGGCGGCGTTGCGCTCCTCGCCGTCGCGGCCGAGCCAGCTGATGGCGCTCGAGCGTGTCTCGCGCGACCGCGACTGATCGCGGGCCAGCGTCAACAGTTGCGGCTGCACCTGCGCGCTGTCGGCGAGCATCGCCGGAAAGATCGCGTCGCGACCGGGGCGCCCGTCGGTCTTCGACGCGAGCGACAACAGAAAGTCCGCCGCCTCCCTCGCCGGCACGGCGCCGAGGTCGTTCGCGCCAGCCGTCTTGTCGGCCGGGCCGACGTACGTCTTCACGTCGATGACGTTGCGGTCGGCGCGGTTGAGCACGACGCGCACCGGTCCGTTCGCGCACGGCTCGCGCCGCACCGATTCGTCGAACGTGCCATAGAACGAGCCGACGTACGAGTTGGGCCCGGTGGAGATGAACGTGCGGCCGTTGCCGCAGACGCCGGCGCGCGCGGCGAAGGTGAACTGCACGAGTCCGTCCGGCGCCGAGGCGACGCGCTGCGAGAGCGACTGCGCGCCGGCCGGGCTCGCGATGACGAGCGCCGCCGCGGCCAGGCGCGCGAAACGTTGCGTGATCATTTGTCGAGGATCTCCATGAGGAGCTTGGTCGTGCGCGGATCGTTCTTGCGGGTGAGCATCGAGATGGCGCTTCGCCGCAGCTCGGGGTCGGTGCCGCTCTTCGCGATCTCGAGCAGCTTGTCGGTCGCCTCGGGCTCCTTGCGGCGGCCGAGCGCGTTCATGATCTGCTCGCGCAGTTGGCGCTCGCCGGTGACGTCGTAGAGCTTGGCGACATCGGCAACCGGCGCGGTCGCGGCCACGCGGCGCAGCACCTCGGCGCGCAGCTCCATCGACTCGTCCGATCTCTTGGCGAGGGCGAGCAGCCACTGGTCGTTCTCCGCGCCGCCGATGCGCGCGACGGAGGCGAGGACGCGCGCCTTGAGGCGCTGGCTCTCCACCTTCGCGTACAAGCCGCGCAGCCACGCCGCGTCGTCCGCCGTCGAGCGGTCCTTCTCGAAGCTCGAGAGCGCCTCGGCGCGCACGCGCTCCGATACCGATGCGCGCTCGACGAGGGAGCGCAGCGCCAGCCGCGCGCGCGGACTCTCGCTCGTCGACAGCGCCTGCACGGCGGCGCGCTGCACGTTCTCATCCTCGCTCTTCACGAGCTCTTCGAGGACGACGATGCTGCGATCGCCCGGCATCCGCGCGAGGTAGAGGATCGCCTCGCTTCGCACGCCCTGATCGGGCTCGGCGCGCGCGGCCTCCGTGAGGAGCTCGGCCGACGCGGAATCGGCGCGGCGTCCGAGTAGAAAAACGGCGCGGCGGCGGAGACTCGACGAGCATTCGTCGCGGCGCGCAAGCACGCGGCGCAGGATCGGCATCGTCGCCGCGGGATCCATCTGGCCGAGCGCGCTCAGCGCTTCGATGCGCACGGCCTGGTCTTCCTTGTCGCACGGGGCGCCGGCCTGCGACGCGTCGCGTCCGGTGCGCGTTGCGGCCATCCGGTCGCCGCGCGCCGCGAGCGCGCCGCGGATGCGGGCGGCGAGCGCGCCGGCATCAGTGGCATTGGTGGCCGCCTGCGGATAGCGCGACCGCTGGGCGTCGAGCGCGGCGAGCCCTTCCTTCAGCTCGTCGTCGGAGCCGATGCGGTAGAGCGCGAACGCCTGCCAGTAGAGCGCGTCGGACGCGTAGGCCGACTTGGGAAACTTCTCCCCGATGTCGCGGAAGAGACGCGCGGCGCGCCGGTAATCGCCGCGCGACAACGTCTCGCGCGCGCTGCGGTAGAGCGAGTCGGCGGAGTCGCCTTGGGCGAACGGCTCGGGCGGCATGGTGCGAAACGCCGGCGCGCGTCGGAAACCGGTGAGCACGTCGTCGAGATTCCGCGTGACGTCACGAATGCGATCACCGAGATCGAGTCGCTCGTAGACGCCGTCCCACGACTTGTCCCACGACTTGTCCCACGACTTGTCCCACGACTTGTCCCACGCTTTGTCGTAGCTCTTGTCCAGCAACTTCTCGTAGGACTTCTCCCACGTCTTGCCGGAGAGTTTGCCGAAGAGGTCGCCGGCCCAGGCGTCGTCGAGCTTGTTCTTCAGCTTGAACGCCAGCTCGTCACCGAAGCTCTTGTCGAAACTCTTGTCGAACTTGAAATCGAAGTCGGTCTTGAAATCGAAGTCGGTGTTGAAGCGCTCGTTGAACGACAGGTCGAAGTGGTCGGTGAAATCGCCCCACCGGTCGAGCGCGCCGGTGAGCTTGTCGCTGAGCCGCGCGCCGAGCCGCTCGCCCCAATCGGCACGGAACAGCGACTCGTCGCCGATCCACCGGTCGGCCTTCTTCTCGGAGGCGGATGGCTGCGCGGATGGCTTCGGGAGCGGCTTCGTCGTCTTCACCTGCGCGGCGAGCGGGGCGGCGAGCCAGAGCGGCGCCGCGAGGCACGCGATGAGAATGCGGTGGGACATGGTTCGATCCTCTCAGTTCTCGGAGTTCGTCGAGCTCGCGATGTCGGCGACGGCGGAGCGGAGCCGCGGCACGACGTCGCGCTGCTGGAGCGTTTCAGTGATCAGGTCGAGCTCGTTCGTGCGCTGCTTGGCTGGAAGGCGCGCGATCTGCGCGAGCACCAGCTCCAGATCGTCGAGCAGCGCACGCCGCTCGGGATCGTTCGCCGCCGGCGAATCGAGCAACAGCCGCGTGGTGGTGAGGAGCTCGCCGGCCTGCGAAACAAAGCGCGCGCCGGCACGGCCGGACCGCGCCTCGACGGGTAGCGCCGTCAACAGCGCGGCGGTCTGGCCGAGATAGCGCGTGGTGGCGAGCTCGTAGGGCCCGTCGACGGATGGCTCATCTACGGCGGCGACGGCCGGGGCGAGGGGTTTCGGCGTCGACGCAACGCCCAACGCATCACTCCGCGCCGGGACGACGTAGCGACCGATCGCCACGCCGCACAGGAGCGCGGCGGCAACGCCGGCGGCGGCGATCCAGGGGAGATGGCGGCGCGTGGGTGCGGCGGCACCGAAGTGCTCGCGCTCGATCGCTCTCCACATGTCGTCGAGCGGCGGCGGCGGCGGCACGCGGTACGTCGTGGCCGCGTCGCGCATCAGCTCATCGAACGAGTCGTTCATCGGATGGTGCCGGTCATCATCGTCGGTCATGGCGTGCTCACTCCTTCATGAAATCCGCGAGCGACGTGCGCAGCACGGATCGGGCGTCGAACAGACGGGACTTGCAGGTTCCTTCGGCGACGCCGAGAAAGTCGGCGATCTCTTGATGCGTGTAGCCTTCGATGTCGTGCAT
>JBDUCS010000002.1:0-38454 GCA_040003335.1 Gemmatimonadaceae bacterium
AGCCGTCGCGGAACCGGCCGCGGAGCACGTCGTTGGCGACCATCAGCTCGTAGCCGCCGAGCTTCGGGTCCGGCTCGTACTTGTCCGGATAGACGTCGATCAGCTTCACGATCCAGTCGGCATCGCTCCCCGTCGTCGCGGCAAAGAGCTGACCAACGATGTCTCCCGCGATCACGACGTCGGCGCCGAGCGGCGTGGTCTGCCAGCTCAGCACGTCAGAGCGATTGTCAACGAAGCGCTGGTCCTCCGTCAGCCACGTGTACCAGCCGGATCCGCCAGGAAAATACGTGGGCTGAATCGGCCGCTGGCGGTACGGCACCGGGTGCATCGGGTCGGCGACGTAGCTGTCGAACGGCTCCTTTAACGCCGACGTTGGCGCGTCGAACGAGAGCATGCCGTTCTCGTGGAAGAAGAGCTTCTTGTCGCTCACGTTCTGCTTCGGCGGCCACGCGTCGTAGCGGCGCCACGTGTTCGATCCGCTCTCAAACACGAGGGCCTCGGCGAGATCGAGCGTCCCCTTGTCTTTCAGGTAGTGGGCGAAGAACGGCGCCTGCACGGTCTGCCGGAACCAGAGCGAGGTCGGTGACCCGAAATCGATGTTGCCGAGCTTGCGACCCTCCGGTGCGGCCCACCCGCCATGGTTCCACGGGCCAACGACGAGGAAGTTGAGGTGCTGGGTGTCGTGCTTCTCGAGCTCCGTGTAGATCCGTATCGGTCCGTAGAAGTCCTCCTGGTCCCACCATCCGGCGACGTTGAGCGTCGGCACGGTGACATGCGTGAGATAGGGGGCCATCGCCTGCCGTTGCCAGAAGGCGTCGAAGTTCGGATGGGCGACGAAGTCTTCCCACGTCGGGATTTTTCCGTGCAGATACTTCTTGTCGACGTTCGATAGGGGACCGAGTGAGAGGTACCAGTCGTAGGTGTCGTAGCGGTCGAAGGAAAAGTTCTCGTTCTCCTTGGACGACTCCATCATCGCCGCGTACTCGAAGCCGTAACTGAGGCGGAAGGCGCCCTGATGGTGGAAGTCGTCGCCCAAGAACATGTCCGCCGGTGACGCCTGGGGCGACACCGCCTTGAGCGCCGGGTGCGGGTCGAGCATCGCCATCGCCGCGAGCCACCCGGGGTACGAGATACCGAGCATGCCCACGCGTCCGTTGTTCGCCGGGAGAGTCTTGATCAGCCAGTCGATGGTGTCGAACGCATCCGTGGACTCATCGATCGCCTTGCGATCCGCCCGGTCGCGGCGCGGCGGGCGCTGCATCACGAACGTCCCCTCGCTGCTGTAGCGTCCGCGGATGTCCTGGAAGACGAAGATGTAGCCTTCGTCCGCGAGTTCCTTCATGTAAAACCGGAAACTCCCGGCCGCGCCGGCGATGCCGTATGGCGTGCGCTCGAAGATGATCGGCAGCGCGCCCGCCTGGTTCTTCGGAGTGAAGATGGTCGTGTGCAGCTTCGCGCCATCGCGCATGGGAACCATCTCCTCGCGCATCGTGAACGCCGAGTCGGGCGCGTTCTGCGCCAGCGCGAGCGACGGCGCGAGGACGATCAAGGCGGCGAGGAGGCGCTTCACGAGAGGGCTCCGGATGAGTTCGAATTCGAATGTGTCCACCGATACCGGATGTCGCAACGCACGAGAGTCCGGCGACCCGTCCTTCGCGTCAGCGGCGGCGCGGTGGCGAAAGAACACACAGGATGCATGACGGGGCGACCAGATGGCCGCCCCGCCGTTGCACTCGACTCTCGTTGGTTCTGCGATCAGACGACCGGCCGTCGCCCCGTGACCAGGCGGTACACCACCACGATCACCGCGAGCACGAGCAGGAGATGAATCAACCCACCGCCGACGTGGACCACGAAGAAACCGAGAATCCAGAGCACCAGGAGCACAACCGCGAGCATCTCCAGCATATCGCCTCCCGCAGGTGAAGTTGATCGGCCGTTATGCCTGGTCGTAACGCAACGGTCGTGCCCGAATTTCAGGGATGGTCGTCACTAAGGAGCAGCGCCGTACGCCGCCGACCGCGCTTCCGCGGCACCAATCCCTTGACGCGCTCGAGAGTCGACTATGGACTACGACGTTCGCGAAGTGGCGGTCGACACGGTCATCGCCGACATCGCGCCAATGATCCAGCCGCAGATCAGCGCCAAGGGGCTCACGCTCGAGACGCGGCCCTCGACAGCGTGCGTCGTGCGCGCGGATCGCGGCAAGCTGCAGCAGATCCTCCTCAATCTCCTGTCGAACGCGCTCAAATTCACGCCCACCGGGGGCCGCGTGACGATCGACTGCGTCGTGCGGAACGGCGTCGACGACCGGATTTTCCTCCGCGTCTCCGATACGGGTCGCGGGATCGCGCGGCAGGAGCTCGAGGCGATCTTCGCGCCGTTCGCGCCCCGCGTGCCACCGCAGGCGCCGGTGGAAGGGGTCGGTGTCGGCCTCGCCATCAGCCGCGGCCTGGCGCGCGGCATGGGTGGCGACCTGCGCGCGCGCAGCGTCGAAGGGCACGGGTCGACCCTCACCGTTACACTCCCCAGGGCGAGAGCGCGCTCCTAGCGACGACGCGCCGGCCCGCGGTCGACGTGCGCGAGCGCGCCGCACACCGCCTCGATTAGAAAGGGCTCTGATCGCCGAGTTGAGGTTGACCCCGCCGACTTCGGTCGACTTATTCGCCGTCGGCGGCCACGCGTCATTCCTCTCTTTCGGCGATCCAGCATGCCCCGACTTCTATTCATCGCCCACGGCATGGGTGTGAACCCACCCGGTTGGTCCCATTCGATCGTCGACAAGCTCGACGAGGTCACGGCGCGCTACGACAAGTTCACGGGCGAGGACAAGGCGTTCAGCTCGCGCGTGCGGATCGAGGAGATCTGCTACGATCCGATCTTCGACAAGTACATCCTCCAATGGGCCAAGACCCTCGAGGAGCTTCGCGCCTTCGCCACCAACAACGCGATCGATTTGGGGCGGACGCTCACGCTCCTCACCGACGGCACGCTCCCGCAGGACCGCTCGAACGTCTTCTGGACGACGTTGATCGATCCGCTGTTCTGGCGGGGATCGCCGATCGTGCGCGACGACGTGACGGCGACGGTGATGGCGCAGCTCGCGCGCGGCATCTCGCAGCACCTCGACACGCTCGCCGACGGCGAGACTCTCGATGTCTCCGTGATGTCGCACTCGTTAGGCACCACGGTGATGCACGACGCGCTGGCCCACCTCGGGAGCGAGCCGTTCGAGGGGAACGAAAGCCTGACGTCGGCGAAGTACCAGTTCGACAACTTCTTCACCGTCGCCAACGTCTCGCTCCTCGGCCCGCCGCCGCTCGTCCACATCGATCCGTTCACGTCGGTCGTGCGCCCGAAGACGGCGCCGCCGCTTGCGTCGAAGCTCGATCCATACTGCACGCGCTTCTACAATTTCCGCCACGAATTCGACCCCTTCGCTCAGTGGCAGCCCTTCAAGCCGACCGGGTGGGGCAAGAACTTCATCGTGCCGGGCGGGATCAATCACGTGCACGACGTGAACGTGCACGGCTACACGCACTACCTCGATCATCCCATCGTCAACTCGGCGATCATCAACCGGCTGATCGATCTGCAGGCGATTCCCGATGCCGAGCTGAAGCGGACGGTGGCGGCCTACCCGCGTCTCGCGCCGCCGGCATGCAACACGGCGTACACGAACATGCTCAGCGCCTTCAAGGCGCTCTGCGACACAAACTTCTCCAGCCCGGGCAACCTCGATGAGATCATCGCCAACGGCGTCGCCTTCTATAAGGCGGCCAAGCAAGGTGTGGACGACTGCCACGGCCTGGTCAGCAGCATTCCTGGTATCGTGTGAGCTCGCGGGCGCGCTCGCCGCGCCCCTCGCCGCCCAGGGCAACGTGCGGCGCGATTGTCTCGCCGATACCATCGCCAGGCTGAGCGAGGGAGAAATCGGCGCGGCGTGGGCCGGTCGCCGCCCGGGTGAGGTGTGGTCGCGGCTCGCGCCGCTCCGCCGTCAGGGACGGTGGGGGGCGTTGGCCGACTCGATCGCCGCGCAGTTCGAGCAGGCCGGCGTCACGGGCGAGATCGGCCGCCGCTTCGCGATCGAGCTCGATTCGCTCCGCATCGACCTGGGCCGCGTCGAGCGCGACCGCGACTATCGGTTGAACGGCGGCGTCGACACGCGTCGCTTCAATCTCTCGGAGGAGAACGACCCCGTCGAGCGATTCATTCTGTTCGACCGCGCGGGGCACGCCGACACCGTCGAGGTGCGCGACGCGACGCCGCAGCCCATACGCCGCGCGATCTGCTGGACGGCGATCACCGCGCGCATCGCGCTCGTCGCCGCCGCCGACTCGGCGCGCTGGCGCCTGGTCGACGCGCTCGAGCGCCGGGTGAAGCGGTGGGACAATTTCCGCGACAAGGGCTACTCGATGTTCCCGCTCGAGCTCGTGCTCAACGGTGCGTGCACCATCTGCCGCCCGCCGCTCGAGCCCCCGCGCTGGCAAGTGGTCGCGCTCCACTTGTCGCCGGCGATCGAGCTCGCGGGCCAGACGTGGAACGACCGCGCGCGCCTCGACGTCCTCGCGCTCGAGCCGCTCGGCCTCATCCGCTACAACGCCGACCGCACGTGGTACGCCGGCGTCTCGGCCGTCGCGACGTTCGCCAGCAACGCGCCGACGGGCGCCGGCGTCCTCGCGCACGTCGGACAGGTCGGAACCGCCGGTTACGTCTTCCGCCGCCGGGATGCGAACGGCAAGCGCCGCGACGGCGTGCTCCTCTCGCTCGATCTCTACCGCTTCATCTCCGGCCTTCCCGCCGCGTTCAAGCAGGACCGCGGCGCGGCCGTCCAGCTCCTCGAGCAATGCGCGGGCGCGATGACGAAATCCGCATGCGCCGCGCCGGCCAACCCTTGACGACAGGAACCGAATCGCGAAAAACGAAAATAGCGCGAGAGCTCGATCGCCATTTTCGTCTTTTCGCGTGTCGGTTTTTCCAAGCGCTCGTCGCCGGGCTTTTGATCCCGTCGTCCTTAGCGGCGCAGGAGCGCGTCTCCATCCCGACACCCGATGGCGGCCTCATCTGGGCCGACATCTACGGCGCGGGCTCGCGCGGCGTCGTGCTCGCGCACGGGGGGCGCTTCGACAGGGCGAGCTGGGCAACACAGGCCCGCCTCCTCGCTGACGCCGGCTTTCGCGCCATAGCGATCGAGTTTCGCGGCGAGGGGGCGTCGCATGGAGGCGCGCCGATGCGCCCGGGCGACGACGGATACCACTTCGACGTGTTGGGCGCGGTGCGCTATCTGCGCCGCACCGGGGCGGCGCGCGTCTTCGTCATTGGCGCGAGCCTCGGTGGCGACGCCGCCGCCGAGGCGGCGGTGGAGGCGGCGCCCGGCGAGATCGATCGCCTCGTTTTGCTGGCGGGCGGCGCCATCGACACGCCCGCGCGGATGCAGGGCAGCAAGCTGTTCATCATCGCGCGTGACGACGCCAACGCCGACGGATTGCGCCTCCCCCGATTTCGCACGCGCTACGACCGGACGCCGGGCCCGAAGCGGCTGATCATCGTCGACGGCGCCGCGCACGCGCAGTTCCTCTTCGCTACCGGCCAAGCCGACCGCGTGATGGGCGAGATACTCCGGTTCCTCGGCGCGCCGTGAGATGATGATGGGTAAGATATGGCTTACGATTGGCGCCGTCGTCATCGCGCCGTATCTTCAGTGAACGGTGAGGCCGAGGCGCGGCGCGAAAAACGTCAGCGGTGAAGACGTAGACTCTGCGCGAGATCAGTGCGCCAGCTTACGTCTTCACGTGTCACGTTTTGGTTTCCATCGGTCCATCAGTCGCCCGCGGGAGCGTCAGCGTAAAGACGGATCCCTCCCCTAGTGCGCTCTCGGCGGTCAGCTCCCCGCCCATCAATCGTGCCAGGTCGCGGCTGATCGCCAGTCCCAGCCCGACTCCCTCGCGCACCGCGGTGTGGCCGGAAGCGACTTGCACGAACGGCTCGAAGATACGCGCCACCTGGTCGGCGGCGATGCCGATTCCCGAGTCGCGAATTCGCACCAACACGTCGTCCGTCGTCGCTTCCCACTCGAGCGACACGCGTCCGCCGCGCTCGGTGAACTTCACCGCATTCGTGAGAAGATTGAGGATGATCTGTAGCATTCGCTCGCCGTCCGCGCGCGCGCGCACGTTGGCGTCATGTCCCACGTACTCGTAGGTGATGCCCTTCTGCGCCAGCTGCGGGCGCACCAGATCCTGCGCGCCCGCGACAATCGCGTCCACCCGGACATCGCTGATCTCGACCGTCACGCGCCCCGCTTCCAATTTCGCGAAATTGAGCACGTCATTGATCAGGCTCAGCAGCAACTCCTGGTTGCGCAAGATGCGCTCGAGGCTCTTGCGCTGCGCGTCGCTCACGGGCCCATTCACGCCGTCGACGAGCAAGCCGGCGTAGCCGCTGATCGCATTCAGCGGCGTGCGAAGCTCGTGGCTCATCATCGCCAGAAACTCGGACTTCGCCTTGTTGGCGCGTTCCGCTTCCGAGCGCGCGTATTCCGCCTCCGCCGTTTGGTCGCGCAGACGCGTGTTGGCGTGCACCAACTCCTCGAAGCTCGAGGCGAGCAGGTCGAGAATCTGCTCCTTGTCGGCCATGATCGTGAAACGCTCGCCGAGAAATTCCACGTCGACCCCACCGCCGGCGCGCGGCGTCCGGCGCAACTCGCGGTTGGCGATCACGCGGCGCACGCGGTCGAGGAGCCGGGCAGGCTCGTACGGCTTCGTGATGTAGTTGTCGGCGCCGCACTCGAGCCCGCGGATGATGTCGAGCGGATCGGACAAGCTCGTCAGCAGCACCACCGGCAGCGTGCGCGCGCCGAGCTCGATCTTGATGCGGCGGCACAGCTCGAAGCCGCTGATGCCCGGCATCACGACATCGCTCAGCACGAGATCATACGCGTCGCCGCGCAGTCGCTGCAGCGCGTCCTCGCCGCTGCGCGCGGTCACCACCTTGTACCCGTCGCCCTCCAAGAGGGCGCCGAGGAGCGCGGCCTGGGTCGCGCTGTCTTCGACGATGAGAATCGTGGCCACAGTGCCGGTCATGAATGAAGCTCGATCAGTCGTGGAGCGATCAGGTCCACGGGCAGCACCTCATGCACGACGCCCGCGTTGACGGCCTCGTTCGCCATGCCGAACACGACGGACGTTGCCGCGTCCTGCGCCAACACCCTCGCGCCGGCGCGGCGGGCCGCGCCGAGCCCGCTCACGCCGTCGCTCCCCATGCCGGTCAGCACTACCGCCGTGAGATTCCCGCCGTAAACCTGCGCCGCTGAGTCGAAGAGATGCGAGACCGATGGACGAAAGCCGCCGATCGGCGGCCCATCGGAAAGCGACACACGTCCGTCCGGCGTGAATCCGAAATGGCGATCGTCGGGCCCGATGTACACGTTGTGCGGCGTCACGCGTTCCCCTTCCTCGGCCACCTTCACGTGCAGACTGCAACTCCCGCTGAGCCAGCTCGCCAGTCCGCCAACGAATCCATTCGCGATGTGCTGCACGATCGCCACGGGCGCGGGAAACTCGGACGGTAGCGCGATGAGAATTCGCCGCAGCGCCGCGGGCCCGCCGGTCGATGTGCCGATCGCCACGAGCGGCCCGACTCCCGGTCGCGCGGTGCTGGCGCGGACCGCACCAGACGGCGAGACACCGCGCGGTCCCCACCGCCGCACCACCTTCAGATGGGCCATCGCCTTCACCATATCGATCAGCTGGACGCTCTGCTCGGCGAACTGCGGCGCCTGTGGCGCCGCAGGCTTGGCGAGCACCATCAGCGCGCCCGCTTGCATCGCGTCGAAGGAGTGGTCGAGGCCGGCCTGGTTGCCGGCCGCCGACACGATGATGATCGGCGTCGGCGCGACGATCATGATCTCCTTCGTCGCTTCGATGCCGTTCATCACGGGCATCTGCACGTCCATCGTGATCAGGTCGGGCCCCAGCTTCAGCGCTTTCTCGACCGCCTCGGCCCCGTTCGATGCTTCACCGATCACGGCGATGCCTGGATCGCCGCGCAAGATCGCGCAGAGGAGCTGACGCGACGTGGCCGAGTCGTCGACGACGAGCACACGAATCTGGCGCGGCGCGGTCACGTCGTCACCCTCATCCGATCAGCTGCCGAATCGTGTCGAGCAGTGACGCCTGGTCGAAGCTCGACTTCACGATGTACGCGTCCGCGCCGGCCTCGAGGCCGCGTGCGCGCGACTCCGGCGACTCGAGCGACGTGACGAGCACGACCGGCAGCTCCTTGAAGCGCTTCGACGCGCGGATGCGCTCGCACAGCGCGAAGCCGTCGAGCCGCGGCATCTCCACATCGGTGACCACCGCGTCGATCTCGCGCTCTTGGAGCAGGCGCCAGGCATCGAGCCCGTCCACGGCCGTGGTGACGTCGAAGCCGGCCGCCTCGAGCACGCTCTGCTCGAGCGTGCGCGTCGTGATCGAGTCGTCGGCGACGAGCACGCGGCGCCGCATGGCCGGCGCCGCGACCGCCTCGGTCAGCGCGGGCTGCGCGTGCGCGCCGCGCGCCAGACCCGCCGTGACGACGGCGAGCGGATTCAGTATCAGCGCGACGCGCCCCGTCGGGAGGAGCGCCGCGCCGCTCAGGTGCGGCATCGCGCGCGGGTCACGGCGGTCGAGCGGCCGCACGACGAGCTCGGTCTCATCGAGAAAGTCGTCGACCGTCACGGCCAGGCGGCGCCACCCGACGCGCAGTAGCAGCGCGCGCACATGCGATTCCGGCGGCCGTTCCGTCACCGGTGGCCCGAGAATGCGCGCCAGCGCGACGAGCGGCACTGGCCCGTCGGCTGTCGCGATCGCCGACCGACCTTCCATGCGCTGCAACTCCGCCGGCGCGAGTCGCAGCACGCGCTGCACGGCGTCGATCGGCATCGCCAGCGCGTGCGAGCCGACCTCGACCAGCACGGCGCGCGTCGTCGCCAGCGTGAGCGGGGCGCGCATCGTGAATTCCGTGCCCGCGCCGGCGCGCCACGACACATCGACGTCGCCGCGCACGCGTTCGACCGACGCCCGCACGATGCCGAGTCCCACGCCGCGGCCTGAGATCTCGCTCGCCACGCGGCGCGTGGTGAATCCTTCGTCGAACAAGACGCGCGCCAGCATTGCCTCATCGGTGGGGATCGGCGCGCCCGTGGCGCGCAGCCGCTCGCGGATCGACGCAATGTCGAGGCCGGCGCCGTCGTCGCTCACCGTGACGACGATGTGCTCCTCCCGCACCGCTGCCGCGACGGCGACGGTGCCGACGCGCGGCTTGCCACGACGCTCGCGCTCCAGCGGCGACTCGATGCCGTGGTCGACCGCGTTGCGCACGAGGTGCAGCACGGCGTCGCGCAATCCGTCGAGCACCACGCGGTCCGCTTCGACGTCGCCCCCGTGCACCTCGAGCTGCACCTCCTTGCCCGTCCCCGCCGCGACATCACGCGCCACGCGCGGCAGTGCTTCAGCGAGCTCGGAGAACGGACGCATCCGGAGCGACCTCGAGCGCATCATCAGGTCCGCGGCCAGCCGCTCCAGCGTGCGCGCGTCGCGCCCCACACCCTGCGTCACCGCCGACATGTCGCGCGCGATCTGCTGCAGCCGTCGCTCCACCGCGCCCAATGGCTCGAGCAGCGTCGCGTCCGCGCCCGCGTGCTCCAGTGCCCGTTGGATCGCGCGCGAGGCCGGGCGCCACTGCGCTGCGAATCGCGCCGCGCTCTCGCGCATCTCGTCGATCGACGATGCGTAGCCCGCGTTCCGCGCCGCCGCGATCAGCATCTGGCCCGCCGTCGCCACCAAGTCGTCAACCTTGTCGGCGCGTACGCGAACGGAGCCGTCCGCCTGCCGCGTCGGATCGGACGCACGCGCCTCCTGGGCATCGGCCGCCACGCGCTCACCCGCGGCGGCCGCCGTCGGCACAGCGACCGCTGTCGGCGGCGCCGTCACAGTCGCGGTAGGCGCCTGCGGCAACGCCAGCGCCGACGGTCGCGACCGCGCCGCCGCCGCTGGGCTCGGTGTCCGGAACGACCGCGCGACGTCACCCAGGTCGATGCCGGCCGGCGACTCGCCGGCGCGGATTCGCCGACCCGCGACGCCGAACGCGTCGGCCGCCGCGTAGAGCGTGGCGAAGTGCGGCGCGCCGAGCGCGATACGGCCGTCGCGCGCTCCGGCGAGCATCTCTTCCATCGCGTGGCACGCCGCTTCGATCGCCGGGACGTTCGCCGCGCGCGCCGCACCCTTCAGCGTGTGCGCCACACGAAACACCGGGCTGAGCAGCGCGGCGTCGGCCGGCTCCGCCTCGAGCGCGAGCAGATCGGTGTTCAGCGCGACCAGCTGCTCGTCCAGCTCATCGAGAAACGTCGCGAGCAGCCGCTCCGCCAGCTCGTCCGGGTTCATACGTTGACCCGCGCGCTCACCGCGTACCGCGCGCGCCGGCGCCGCCGACGAGCGCGGCGAGTTGCTCGCCCGCCTCGGTGAGATCGCGCGCCGCGCGCTCGGTCTCCTTCGTCGCCGCGAGATTCTGCTGGGTCGCCTCGTGGATGTTCGAGATTGCCTGGCGAATCTGCTCCATGCCGATCGCCTGCTGACCCGCAGACGCCACAATCTGCGCCGATCCCTGTGACGCCTCCGCCGCGGCGTCGGCGAGCGAGCGGATCGTCTCGCCCGCCTCCGTCGCCTGCCGCGCGCCGAGCGACGCTTGCTTCGTCCCCTTCTCCGTCGCCATCACCGCGCTGCTCGTCGCGCGCTGGATGTCGCCGAGAATCTGCCGCACCTGCACCGTGGAGCGCTTCGACTGCTCGGCCAGGCTCTTCACTTCCGCGGCGACGACGGCGAAGCCGCGACCGTGCTCGCCGGCACGCGCCGCTTCCACCGCCGCGTTGAGCGCGAGGAGATTCGTCCGCTCGGCGATGTCGTTCACGGATGTGATGATCTCGCCGATCGCCTGCGCCTGCTCGGCAAGCGCGAGAATGCTCTGCGCGATCGACTCGACCTGGTCGCGCACCGCGGTCATAGCCGCCGTCGAGTCGTCGACGAGCTTACGCCCGTTCCTTCCGATCTCCGCCGCGCGCTGCGCCGACTCGGCGACGATACGCGCGCGCTGCGACGCCTGCTCCGCCGTCTGCGCCACCTCGTCCGCGGTCGCCATCGTCTCCGATACGGCGGCCATCGACTCGTTCGCGCCGGCGGCTTGCTGCGTCGCCGCGGCGAGAATCTGCGTCGCGCTCGACAGTATCACGTTGCTCGTCTCCTGCAGCGGCGCGCGAATGCTGCGCGTGAGGAAGACGGCGGCGCCCAAACCGGCGAGCAGCACGAGCAGAGTGGCGACCGACAGGCTCCACTGCATCCGGAGCGAAGCGTCCTCCCCACTCTTCACGGCCTGCTCCGCCCGCGCTCGCGCCTTCACGACGCCGGCATCGGTCGCCGAGTCGAGGCGCGTCGACAGCGGTATGACGCGTGTGGTGCGAATGCGCTCGGCCTCCACGCGATTGCCTGACGCTTCCGCGGCCATCGATGCCCGCGTCGCCTCGTCCCATTGCGTGAGCGTCGTAGTCGCGACGACCCACGATGCGGCGACTGAGGTGTCCGTCGTCGCCTTGCTCACCCTCGAGAACAGGATTCGGCTCGTTGCGAACGCCGAATCTCGCTGCCGCGCATAGAGCTCCGACGGCGATTGCAGGTAGCGCAGGAACATGATGGTCGCGTATCGCGCTTCCGATTGCGCATCGAGCGCCTGCGCGAGCACGTCGCGCTGCTCGGCGATCGCCGCGTTGGATGCGTTGTTCGCCTGCTTGATCGCCCACACACCGCCCGCGGCCACGACGACGACCAGGCCGAGGATCACGGCAAAGCCTATCGCGATTCGCCGACTCACCGACGTTCGATTCATGCGTGTCGTTCTCCCTGAGAGGTCTCGCCGTAGGCCCGCACGAGATGCGATGCATCGATCACCATCAGCGCGTCGGCCGTCACGCCGCGGAGTGCGGCGCGGCTCGCCGCGAGTCCTTCCGCCGGCTCCTGCACGGCCGTCCGGTCCATCACCCGCACATCGAGCATCGTGTCGGCGAGCACGCCGAACGCCGCGCGATCGGTCCCGAGCACCAACACATACGCGAGGTCGTTGAGCGCCGTCGTCGGCACGTTGAGCGCCGCGCGCAGATCGAGCACGCGCAGCAGCCGCCCGCGCCACGCCGTGAGACCGAGCACCGGCGACTCGGCGCCCGGGAGCGTCGTCAAGTCAGCGAGACGAAACACCTCGATCAGCGCGCCCGTCTCCAGCGCGTACCGCTCGCCGGCGAGAAGAAACTCTATCACCTCGATCGAGTCGCCGCGCTCGAGTGCCGGTGGGATCGCGGCCAGCTCGCGCGCGCGGGCGGCGAGCACTTCTTTCGCTTTCTCCGGCGTCATCGTCCCTTCGGCGCGCGCCGCACGCGCCACCGCGTGCACCCGGCGCCGCACGTCGACGACGTTCGTCACGGCGCTGGCGTCCGCGGTCGCGAGCCCCGACACGGAAAACTCTTCCGTCGGGTTCGTCACGCCGCGGCCCCATCGAGGAGGGCGCGTTGCGCGCGCGCGATTTCGAGCAGACGGTGCGCCGGCTCGCCATCGGCGGCCGGGACCGTGGCGTCCGGCGCAAGCTGCGCGAGCAGCGCCTCGGCGTTGCGGTACGACCGGCTAGCGCCGGCGCGATCGTCGAGGCGCGACAGCAGCGTCGCCAGCGCGAGGTGCGCGACCGCCATCCCGCGGTCGAGGTAGAGCGCGCGCTTCACCGCGGCCGCCGCCTCCTCCACCTGCTGCGCTTCGCCGAGGAGCAGCGCGTGCTGATCGAGCAGCTCGGCGCTCTGCCGATGCTCGTCGAGCGCCGCCGCACATTCTTTTCCGGCTTCATCGAGCCGCCCGAGATTCGCCAGCGATCGCACCAGCAGCACGGCGAGCGCGACATCGTCGCGGCCGTCCTCGCGCGCCCGCCGCGCCGCGAGCACGACATCGTCGAAATCGCGCGCGGCGTAGAGACGCGCCGGCTCTTCGTCGTCCACCGGGATGCGCTCCGCCGTCACGCGTTCACGAATTGCCGGCGGCTCCGACCGAGGCGCAGGCGCCGGCTCCGGCGATGGACGCATCTCGGCGATCTGAATCCGCGGCGCGAGCGCCGGCTGAACGGCGCTTCGCCGCGCCGCGAGCCGCGCCGGACTCGGCTTCCGATACGCCAGGCCGGCGCCGGTGACCACCACCTCGCAGGGCACCAAATCCGCGAGCGGCGGATCCGACGCGCCGAGAAAGAGCCAGCCGTCGTCGGCGAGCGATGACACCAGCCTGGTCGCCACGCGCTGGACCGTCTCGCGATCGAAATAGATCAGCACGTTTCTGCAGAGGATCAGATCCATCCCCCAGATGCCGGTGCTGCTCGCCGGATAGCTGTCTTCGGCCAGGTTCAGATAGCGAAACTCGGCGGCCGCGCGAATCGCCGGATCGATCTGAAAGCTCGCGCCGTGCCGCGCGAAGTAGCGGTCGATCGCGTCGGGGTCGAGCGTGCGCAGCGACCAGCGCCCGTAACGGCCGCGGCGCGCTGCCGCGAGGCGATCGCGGGCGATGTCGGTTCCGAGCACGCGCGAATTGTTCGGAAGGCCCCCCTCCCGCAACAGGATCGCGAGCGTATACGCCTCCTCACCGCCCGCGCACGCCGCGCTCCACGCGCGCGCTGGCCGGTCGGTCGCGGCACGCCGCGCGAGCGCCGGGAGCACCTCGCGCCGGATGACATCGAGCTGACTCGGCTCACGGAAGAAATACGTCTCGCCGATCGTCAGATTTGCGACGAGCGCGTCGAGCGCCGCGCCACCGCCCTCGAGCACGGCGCGATAGCTCGTCAAGTCGGCGAGACCCAGACGCCGCGACTCGCGCGCGACCGCTTCTTCGACCGAGTCGCGGCGCGTCGCTGGAAAGACGAGTCCCGTTCGCTCCCGCACCAACTCGGCGACCGCCGCCAGCGCCGTCGACGTCCAGACGGGCGCGACGCTCATGTGGCTCCGCCGGCACCTGCCGCCCGCATCGCATCGTCGAGCGCGACAACCTCGCTCTCCGAGAGGAACGTCTCGAGATCGTGAATGAGCACGAGCCCGTCAGCGAGCCGCGCCACGCCCGCGATGTGCGGTGTGTCGCGCGCCACGTCGGCGCTCACCGCCGTCACGTCGACCTCAGCCATCCACTCCACACGATCCACCTGCAGCGCCACGACGCGCGCGCCCGCGTTCGCCAGAACGAACTGGTCGTCGGGATCGATCTCGCGCGGTGTCGTGCCCAACCGCGCCCGCAAATCGAACACCGGCACGACGCTGCCGCGCACGTCGATCACCCCGTGCACCACGTCGGGCGCTCCGGGCAACGGCGTCACCGCCACCGCTCTCACCACTTCGCGCACCGCATCGAGCGCGAGAGCGTATCGGGCGCCGTCAAGCTGGAAAACGAGCAGCTCCATGCGCGGCGCTAGTGCAAGAGTCGCGCGCACCTAGAGGCGTCGGGCGCCGGGCGTCGCACGGTCCCCAGTTCCCAATCGCCAGTCCCTCGTTCTCACGGTGCCAACACCCGTAGTCTCGCGGTAGCCACCGCGTCCCACGGCGCGAGCTCGAGCGCCTTCCGGTAGGCAACAATCGCGTCCGCGGGGCGGCGCTCCCCCTCGAGCGCCAAACCGAGCACGACCCAGGCGTGCGCGAAGCGTGGAAGCCGGGACACGGCCGCTCGTGCGGCAGCATCGGCCTCACTGAACTGGCCCGCGTCCACGAGCGACTCAGCCAGCGCGCTCTGCGCCTCGCCGTCTCGCGGCGCCAGGCGCGTTGCAGTCCTGAGCGCGGCGATCGCCGAATCGCGCTGGCCGAGCTTCGACAGCGCCTGGCCGACCAGCAGGTACGAGTAGCCGCTCTCACCGCTCGTCTCGATCGCGCCGCGCGCCGCGTCCACCGACTCTGCCCAGCGATGATCGTCGTAGAGCGACAGCGCGAGCTGCTGCCGCGGCCACGGCCAGGTCGGCCGGAGAGCGATCGCGCGTCGGAGGAGCAGCGCGGCGTCGGCGTATCGGCCCAGCACGTTCACCGTTGCACCGAGAAGCGCGACGGCATCGGCGTTGGCCGTATCGAGCGTCATGGCCTCGCGCGCCTGCCGCTCCGCTTTCTCGAAGTCGCGACCCTCGAACGCGCGCTGCGCCGATCGTGCCAGCTCCGCGGCTCGTCGTTCCCGCTCGCGATCGGCTCGCACCGGACTCGGCCCTGCGGGAATCGCGCGCGCCGCGCCGCCTGACGTGTCGGCGCTCACCAGTTCGCCGCGCAGTGCGGTGCACCGCGACGATCCCTGGTTGGTCCAGCTCCAGATGACTCCCGGACAGAGGCGCGCCAGCGCGCGGTCATCGTACACGAGCGAGTCGCGCGTCAGGGTACGGCCGTCGCACCGGGTCGCCTCGGAGCGGCGCGCCGCCGTCGTGTCGCCGGCGAGCGTCGACGCGAGCGAGCGCTCGAGACTCGCCGCGACGCTGAGCGCGCACGCGTCGCTCGTGCCGGTGACTGCGTGCGCCTGGACCGCCGCCCGAATCGCCGCCGTCGTGAAATGCGTGTCGCAGACGAGGCCGTCGATCGCGTGCGTGCGTCGCAACGTCTCGCTCACGCCGCACTTCCAGTTCGGTGGCTCCGACACGCGCTGCGTCGGGAGCTGCTGCACACCGCGGCCTTGCGCGGAGAGCGCCGGCGGAGCGGCGATCGCCGCGAGACACGCGGCGGCGAGCCGCGTCACGTCACGGCGCAACACGAACTTTGGCCGTATCGCTGACGCCGTCGCTCGTCACGGCGATCTTCGTCTGTCCGGCGCCGACCGCCGTGACCAGCCCCGTCGCCGACACCGATGCGATCGATGGCGCGAGGGACAGAAATTGCACCGAGCGATCGGTGATTGGATGTCCGCCGACATCCTTCACGATCACGGTGAGTTGGATCTGTTGTGGCACCGTGAGCTCGGCCGTCGCAGGAAGCACGCGAACATCATACACCGCGCCGTTGACGACGACGACGCGAGCGGTCCCCTGCTGGTGCTCGCTGTTCGCACCGACGATCGCCGTGCCGAGCGCGAGCGCGACGACCTTGATCTCAGCACCCACCGTGCCGATCGCGATAACGTTCGGCGCCGTCGTCGTCCAGAGAATCGTGCGGCCCGCGAGCGCGGCACCGGTGGCGTCGAGCGCCGTGGCGCGGAGATTCGTCGAGTCGCCGATGATCAGCGTATCGACCGTCGGCGACACGCGCACCGAGGCCACCGGCGCCGGCGTCGGAGCGGTCGATCCCGATCCTCCGTCCGCCCCGCACGCGATGAGGCCCACCAGCAACGCAGCGCGACAGCACGCCTGAGAAGATGACCGCTTCAGCATCGAGAATTCGGCGAATGGTGAGAGGCGTCGAGCGCCCGCCTAGTCTGACGAATTGAGCCTCTCGGAGACTACAAAGAGGGAGGGTGGAATCGCCACCGCGACCCCACCCTCCCACGACAGGAGCGCCATCAGCGCGGCCGCGGCGGCTCACCGCCGTCTGATCGCTCCCATCGCGCGACCGTATTCGTACTCGCCCTTGATCGATTCCGCGGCCTTCTCGTACGCCGGACGGAGCGCGTCGTCGATCGGTATCGCATGGGCGACCGAGATCAACAGCTCGGAAGTCTCGTAGTCGGACTTGAGCGTCGGCGCGATCTCGAGCACCGACGTCACGATCTCTTTCGACAATGGCCGCTGGCCAAGCAGCGCCATGAGCGCCCGCCGCTTCTCGTACGCCGAGTTGATCGTGCGTGCCGCGGTGATGTAGCTCGATCGTCCCTGCGCGTCGATCGTGCCTCGCTTCGCCACGGTCACGAGCATCTCGGTCTTTTCGTAGTCGGACTTCATGTCGCCCGCCGAGGCGAGCGCGGCGGCGGAAGTCGCGCCGTCGATCTCCCCATTCGACGCCACCGCCGTCAACACACGGCGTCGCTCGTAGTCCGAGCGGATGCGGCCGATCGCGTCGAGGTAGAACTTCCTCGTGTCGGCGTCGGCCGGATACCGGTTCGAGACGCTGATCAGGAACTCGGCGAGCTCGTAGTCCGAGTGCATGGACTCTGTTGCCGTGAGCAGTGTGTTGATCACGTCTTTGCCGAGCTTGTCGCGACCGAGGAGCGCCGTCATCGCGCGACGCTTCTCGTAGTCGGACTTGATTCGCACCACCCCGTCCGCGTACGCGACATGCGAGCCGGACTCGAAGTGCGGCAGCTTCGCCAGCGCGATCAGGAGCTCGGCCATCTCATAATCGGAGTGCATCTCGGTGGACGCTTGACGCACGGCGCGCTGTACCTCGCCGGCGTTGAGCTGCGCGCTTTTCAGGAGCGCCGTGAAGTACCGGCGCTTCGCGTAGTCGGATTCGATCAGCGTGATTTCTTTGAGCACCGCGTCCACGCCGCCGCTCTCGTACAGCATCGGCACCCGCGTGTCGGCGGCAAACGCGGTGCGGCGCTCGACGGCGACGAGCGTCGCCGCGAGCCACGCGCGCGCGTCGGCGCCATACTCCTGCGGCTTGCCGTCGACGTAATATTTCCGCTCGAGACTTCCATCCGATGCCGGGCGGATGTCGATCCGCCGCACCGAGCTCCCGTCTCGCTCCTCGAGCTCGAAATAGCCGCCACTCGCAATCTTGACGACGTCCGTACCGTCGCGATTGAACGTCACGTCGCCCACGGCGCGGAGCGAGTACTCGCATCCCTTCGACGAAAACTTGACGGTCCAGGTGCGCGCCCGGCCGTTCTCGCTACTCCAGTCGGACATGTTCGACGACGAGGAGCCGCGGCTCGCTCCCTCGGAGACACACTGCTCCCCACGGACGGCGACTCCGGCGCGCGGTGGCGCTCCGACCGCGGACATGTCGGACTCAATCTGACCCCCGGTCCCGGCCACCGCCGTGGCGCGCGTGGAAGCCGCGGTCGCGGCGGCCCCGGCGGCCGCGGCCGTCTCCGAAGTTGCCACGGTCGAGAGACCTCCCGTGCTCGCGGTCGTCGACGCCGTCGCGACGCCCTGGGCCTGCGACGCCCCGATTGCCCTCGACTCGGCCGTTCGCGTGCGAGACGCGACGCGAACCGTATCGGTATCGGCGACGCTTCGCGCCGACACTCGCGTCACCGGCGGAGCGACCGCGGCGAACGGCGTAAAGGCGGCCAGCGGCAGCACCATGAGCAGCGTCGCGAGCCCGAGACGGAGGGCCGCGCGACGCGACACGCGCGCGCGACTCCGGTGCTCGTCCAGCACGGCGAGGAGCCGCCCGCTCAACTGCGACGGACGCGCCATCGCCACCGATGCGAGTCCCGTCCCCGTCGCCGGACGCAGTGACCGCGCGACGTCCAATAAGTGGCTGGCGTAGTCCGACGCTTTCGAGCCGGCGAGGAGCACCTGATCGTCGCACGCATGCTCGCGCTCAACGCGCAGCCGGCTCGCGGCAACCCACACGAGCGGGTTGAACCAATGAATCGCGCACGCCAGCTGCGCGACGAGCTGCGTCAGACAGTCGAGACGACGCACGTGCGCCATCTCGTGCAGGAGCACGTTGCGCCGTTGCCATGCCGGCCAGGCGCGCGCACCTCCCGGTAGGAGAAGCACGGGCCGAAACACTCCCCACGTCATCGGCATCGCGGAATGATCGCTTTCGAGCAACCGCACGGGGCGCCCCGGACACAGCTCCTCCGGCAGCCGATCCGCGAGCGATCCCCAAGTCTCCTCATCCGCGCGCCTTGCGGACCGCGCAACCCAACGTAGCCGCACTCGGCCAATGATAAGTAGTGTAGACACTATTAGAACACCAACGAGCCATATTAACGTTATTATCTCGATGATGTTAAAGGTAGGTTTGGCGGTCGGCAGTAAGTCGTCGACCGGCGTTGCGGCGACAGCGGTTGCAGCGATTGAAGCGGTCGCGGCGACGTTCGAGGCGAGGTCGGCTTCACTCTCGCGAACGAATCGATCGGCGGGTGCGGAGTAGGAGACCGGCCCGGCTGTCGATATCGGCACCGCTCGCCCGTCAGGGGCCGGCAGGGTCAGCATGGGGACGCGCACCGCCGCGCGCCACGCCGGAAGCACGGCCGAGAGCGCCGGGAGCGCGATCATCGCGACGATTGCGCTCGTCCAGATGAGATGCCGCGTAGCGGCCGAAGCGCGCCGCGCCAACGCCGTCGCGACACCGGCCGCGCCGAGTATGACCGTGCCTTTGAGGCTTGCGCCGGCGAGCGCGCCGAGTAGCGACGCGGATGCGGGGATCATGCTCATCGTCCCTCCCTCTTCGCCTTTTCGACGAGTTGTGCGAGCCGGTCGAGCTCTTCCTCGGACAGCGACGAGGCCGCCCGGTCCAGCAGCGCTGCCACCGCTTGTGTCGTGGATCCATCGAAGAACGTCCGGACCATCTGGCTCATAGCGGAATCCCGTGCCGCGTCATGCGGCACGACCGGCGTGAAGACGTAGCGCGGCCCTTCGTGCGCGTGGGCGAGATGGCCTTTCTCCTCGAGGACGCGGAGTAACGCTCGCACCGATGAGTAGCTCGGCGGATCCTCAAGGTTGTCGAGCACTTCGGCGGCCGTCGCGCGTCGAAGCCGATACACGATCTCCATGATCTGCCGCTCCCGGCGACTGAGCACAGCAAGAGGCTGGTCCGACATCCAATATCTCCCGTTGGTGCTAAATATTTAGCAGTGTGCTAGATTATTAGCAGTTACCCCCGATCTGTCAAGCGCTTTCTTTCGCTGAAACAGAGGCAACCATTCTCGCGTCGAGGATGTCCGAACCGCCGAGTGACGTCGCGCTCGTTTTTCGGCACCGACGTCAGCGTCGTTCGATTTTGGGACACCGGTTCCCAATACCGGTCAGCGCGACAACGCGGTCCATCGATCAAGTCGCTATCAATCCTCGACTTGACTCGGAGCAAACCCGGCACGGTCCTTCCACTAAGGCAAGCGCGGTTCCAGGACCGTCCGTCATCAACGCTAGAGGCCACATTGGACGTCGTTCGCGCACCGAAGAGCAAGACCTCTCGCTACGTATACGCCGGCATCGGATTGCTCGTGATCGTCGGCATCACCGTCGCGCTGACGAGGCTCAAGCCCGCCGCACCGTCGGTCGATGGCGCTACGCTCTGGCGCGACACCGTTCGAAAAGGCGAAATGGTCCGCGCGGTTCGCGGGCCGGGCACGCTCGTGCCGGAGCACATTCGGCTGGTGAGCGCGCTCACGGCCGGCCGAGTCGAGAACGTGGCGATCCGCGCCGGCACGCCGGTGCAGATCACCACGTTGCTCCTCGAGATGTCGAATCCCGACGTGCAGCTACAGGTGCTCGAGGCGCAGCGCCAACTGAGCGCCGCCGAGAACCAACTCGTGACGCTCAGAACGAACCTCGAGACGCAGCGGCTTCAGCTGCAGCAGCAGTACAACGAGGCGAAGCGCAACGCCGACGTCGCGACGTCGCTCGCCACGCAGAAATTGATGTCGGAGGTCGAAGTCGGAAACGCGAAGGACAAAGCGACCGACCTCGCCGGCCGTCTCAAGGTCGTGACCGACGCAACGGGCGAGCAGGTGGCGCTCGCACAGCAAGACGTGAGGCGCCTTCGCGACATCTTGCAATTTCGTCAGAACCAAATGGAATCGATGCACGTACGCGCCGGCGAGAACGGCATGTTGACCGAGATGAACCTGGAGCTTGGCCAGTGGGTGGTGCCCGGCCAGCTCCTCGCGAGAATCTCGCAGCCTGGCCGGCTCAAGGCCGTGATTCGCGTGCCCGAGACGCAGGCCAAGGACATCGTTCTCGGTCAGGCCGCGCAGATCGACACGCGCAACGGCATCATCGACGGCAGAGTGATCCGCGTCGATCCGGCATCCACGAACGGCACCGTGGCGGTCGACGTCTCATTGGAAGGCGAGCTGCCCAAGGGCGCGCGCCCCGACCTGAGTGTCGATGGAACGATCACGATCGACCGCCTGCAGAACACGATCTTCGTCGGGCGACCGGCGTACGGCCAGGCGGAGAGCACGGTCGGCATCTTCCGGCAGACGGCCGACGGCAAGGAAGCGGAGCGCGTGAACGTGAAGCTCGGCGTCAGCTCGGTGAACACGATTCAAGTGCTGTCCGGGCTCAAGGTCGGCGACGTCGTGATCGTGTCGGATATGAGCGCCTACGACCAATTCGAACGAGTTCGCATTAAGTGATGTCTAAAGACGAGGGCGCGCTGCCGCGCCCTCGTCCCGCTGTGTTCTCTTCACCCAACCGCCAGGTACCCCATGACCTCTCCCACCTCGGTCTCTTCGTCAGCTCAGGCCGCCGCCGCAATGACTCGCGGAAACGGTGAAGCGTTGATCAAGCTCGACGGCATCAAGAAGATCTTCTACACCGACGAGGTGGAGACGCACGCGCTGTCCGACATTCATCTGCAAATCGCGCCAGGTGAGTACGTCGCCATCGCCGGACCGTCGGGCTGCGGCAAGACGACGCTCCTCTCGATCCTCGGACTGCTCGATACGCCGACCGACGGGCAGTACTTCCTCGGCGGACAGCCGGTGGCGACGCTCTCGGCGAGCGAGCGGGCCAAGGTCCGCAATCGGCAGATCGGCTTCATCTTCCAGGCGTTCAACCTGATCGGCGATCTGACGGTCTATGAGAACGTCGAGCTGCCTCTCACGTATCGCGGCATGGACGGCGCCGAGCGCAAGCGGCGCGTGACGGAAGCTCTCGAGCGCGTCGGGATGTCGCACCGCATGAAGCATTATCCGGCGCAGCTCTCCGGCGGTCAGCAGCAGCGCGTCGCCGTGGCGCGCGCCGTGGCGGGCGAGCCGCTGATTCTCCTTGCCGACGAGCCGACGGGCAACCTCGACTCGGTAAACGGCGAGCAGGTGATGGAGCTCCTCCGCGAGCTGCATCGCGGCGGCGCGACGATCTGCATGGTGACGCACGATCCTCGCTACGCGCGCCACGCCGACCGCAGCATCCACCTGTTCGACGGCCGCGTGGTCGAGGAAGAAAAAGGCACGCAGCATTCGAGCGACGAGAGCCAGCTCAAGCAGAGCGGATTCGACGTCCACTAACATCAGCCGTCAGCCGTCAATCGTCCGTCGCCAGCCCATCAGCGGCCAGCACTGACGACTGACGACCGGCGACTGCCGACTCCAAAAAAATCCAGCGGTAAGGGGTTCGAAAGAAATTCGTTCTTCCGAGCCCACCCTCGGGGTGTGTCGTTCAGCGTGGGGTGATCGATGATCGGCATGATTCGGCAGGCCTCGCGATCGTTGCGGAGAGGCGCGGGCACCACAGAATCGGCCTCGTCGTCGCGTTCCAGCTGACGACGGGGATGACGCGTGTACAGCGAATCGTGGATCCCCGCAACACACAATCCGCGCTCGACCATCCGATCGAGGTGTTCGCCGTGCTGACGACGCTGCTGCAAGACATAAAGTACGCGGTGCGCACGCTCCTCAAGGCGCGTGGATTCACGGCCGCGGCGGTGCTCACGCTCGCGCTCGGCATGGGGGCGACGACGGCGATCTTCAGCGTCGTGAACGGCGTGCTGCTGCGGCCGCTGCCCTATCCCAACGCCGATCGACTGACACTCTTGTGGCTGACACTGCCGCAGGCACCAGCGCCAGAACTGCCGTTCAGCGCGGCCACCTTCATCGATCTGCGCGCGCGCACGCAGGCGTTCGAGCATCTCGCCGCCTTTCGCTCGTGGCCGTTCACCATGTCGGCGAACGGCGAGAGCGAAGTGATCGGCGGCACGCGCGTCACGCCCGCGCTCTTCGACGCGCTCGGCGAGCGCCCGCTCCACGGCCGCGCGCTCGTGGCGGCGGACGACGATCCTGGCGCCGAGAAGGTGGTGGTGCTGAGCAACGCGCTCTGGCGGCGCCGCTTCGGCGCCGACCGCGCCGTGCTCGGCACAACACTGACGCTGAACGGCGACCGCTACACGATCGTCGGGGTGATGCCGGCCGGTTTCACCTTTCCGCGTGGCGCGGAACTCCCGCGCGGACTCGATTTCCCGGTGCGCACGGAGCTGTGGACGGCGATGGCGCTATCGCCGCAGCAGGCGGCGCAGCGGTGGACGCTCAACCTCGCCGTTATCGGAACGCGTAAGCGCGGTCTTACCGCTGATGCGGCGCAGGCCGACGTCGCGTCCGCGATGCGCGCGATCGCCACGGATCTGCGCGCGCCGCCGCCGCGCGTCGCCGGCGTGCGCACGATGCCGTTGCGCGAGCAGTCCATCGCCAGAGTGCGGCCGGCGCTCCTCGTGCTGATGGTCGCGGTGGCGCTCGTGCTCCTGATCGCCTGCGCCAACGTCGCCAACCTGCTACTGACGCGCACGATCGCGCGGCAGCGCGAGCTGGCCATTCGCAGCGCGCTTGGTGCGGGCCGCGGCCGGCTCGTCCGGCAACTGCTCGCCGAGAACGTGCTGATGGCGCTCGTCGCGAGTGGGCTCGGCGTTCTCCTGGCGATGTGGGGCAAGGACGCGATCCTCGCGCTCGTGCCGAGCTCGCTCCCGCGCTCCGACGACGTGACCATCGACGCCACCGTCATCGCGCTGGCCGTCGCGCTCGCGCTCGTCGCGGGCTGCGCGTTCGGGCTGGTCGCCGCCTTGTACGCATCGCGCGCGCAGCTCATCGGCTCGCTCAAGGACGGCGGTCGCGGCTCGGCCGGCGTCATTCGCCGTAACTTCCGCCAAGCGCTCGTCGCTGCCGAAGTGGCGATCTCGCTCGTGCTCCTCGTCGGCGCGACGCTGCTCATTCGCACGTTCGTCGCGCTCGAGCGCGTCGACCCGGGATTTCGACCCGATCACGCACTGGCCGCGGACATCGTGCTCCCGACGCCGCCCGGAGTCTCGCTCGCGACTCCACACCCGGAGTGGAACGCATTCTTCACGGAGTACGCCGACCGGTTGTCGCGGCAACCGGGCGTCGTTGCGGTGGGCGCCTCCACGGCGCTTCCCCTCACCGGGGCATGGGACGGCGAAGGATTCCAGCCCGCGTCGCATCCTGTCCCAGCGGACAAGCAGCGACCGAGCGCACTCACGGCCGCCGTGTCGCCGGACTTCTTCCGCGCGTCGGGAATGCGGCTCCTGCGCGGCCGCGGCTTCACCTCGCATGACGACGCGTCGGCGCCGCCGGTGATGATCGTAAGCGAGACGATGGCGCGTACGTTTTGGCCGGGCGAGGACGCGCTCGGCCAACGCGTGGAGTTCGCCCCGCAAAGTCCATCGATCGAGATCGTCGGCATCGTCGCCGACGTGCATACTGCGTCGCTTGGCGAGCCCGCGGGCGCGTCGATGTTTTTCGCGTTCGCGCAGCGGCCGCTCCCGTTCGCGTCCGTCGTCGTGCGCACCGCGGGCGATCCGCGCGCGGTGACGGACATGCTGCGCCGCGAGCTGACCCAGCTGCATCCGGCAACGGCGTTGAGCGGCGTGCGCACGCTCGACGACATCTTCGCACATTCGCTCGCCGAGCAGCGCTTCAGCATGATCTTGCTTGGCGGCTTCGCCGCGGCGGCGTTGGCGCTGGCCGTGATCGGACTCTACGGCGTGATCGCGTTCGGCGTCGCGCAGCGCACACGTGAGATCGGCGTGCGCGTCGCGCTCGGCGCGCGCCCGCGCGATGTGTTGGCGCTGCTGATGGCGCAGGGCGCCCGGGCCGCAGCCAGCGGGATCGTCATCGGCATCGGCGTCGCGCTCGTTGCGTCGCGCGCCCTCACGCGAATGCTGTTCGGCATCGGCGCGGCCGATCCGCTGACGTACATCGGCGTGTCCGCGCTGTTGCTCGCGGTGGCGATGCTGGCGTCGTACGTCCCGGCGCGACGCGCGACCCGCGTCGAGCCGGTGGCCGCGCTGCGGCAGGACTGATGCAGATGCATCATGGATGCTGGATCGTGGAAGGTGGCTCCCTGACGCCGCATCTCGCCCACAACCCGCGATCCACCATTCACGATCCACAAACCGCACTATAGGACTTCCCATGAACACCGTGCTGCAGGATCTCAGATACGCGGTACGCGGGCTCCTCCGCACCAAAACGTTCACAGTCGTCGCCGTGCTCGCGCTCGGGCTCGGCGTCGGCGCGAACACTGCGATGTTCTCGGTGGTGAACGCGGTGCTTCTCACCGAGCTGCCCTACCCGCAGCCCGACCGGCTCGTGATGCTGTGGGAGCACAACCTCAGCAAGGGGAAGCTGCACAACGTCGTGGGCCCGGCGAATTTTCTCGCCTGGCGCGATGCGGGACGGTCCTTCGAATCGATGGCGGCATTCTTCGAGACGCGTCGGTCGGCGAGCGGGATCGGCGATGAGCCGGTGTCGGTGCAAGTGCGTCTCGCCACGGCGGCGATCTTCCCGATCCTCGCCGCGCGCCCGATCGTCGGCCGCGTCTACACCATCGAGGAGGACACGCCGGCGGGGTCGAACGTGGTGGTGATCAGCTACGACTTTTGGAAGCAGCGATTCGCCGGACGGCGGGACGTGGTCGGTCAGCCGTTCCGCCTGAACGGCCGCGCGTTCACCGTGCTCGGCGTGCTGCCGAAGAATTTCCGCTTCCACGAGCCGGTCGACATGTGGGCGCCGATGGCGCTGAGCGACGCGAACCGCAACTCGCCCGGCCGGTCGATTCGCGTGATCGCGCGGCTCAAGCCGGGCGTGACCCAAGCGCAGGCGAACGATGAGATGGCGTCGATCGCTCGCCATCGCGTCGAGGAGAATCCGTCGCTCAACAAGAACTGGACGGCGAACGCGCAGGCGATGCGCGAGAATCTCGTCGGAGACGTGCGCACCGGGTTGCTCGTTCTTCTGGGCGCCGTCGGCTTTCTGCTCGTGATCGCCTGCGCAAACGTCGCGAACCTGCTGCTCGCGCGGGCGACCGACCGCGAGAAGGAGATCGCGATTCGCGCGTCGCTGGGCGCCACGAGCGCGCGACTGGTCCGCCAGATGCTCACCGAGAGCGTGGTGTTGGCGATCGCCGGATCGGCGCTGGGGCTGGGACTTGCCGTCCTCGGCACGCAGGCGATCGTCGCGCTTATTCCGAAAGATTTTCCATCGGCGGCCATCGCCGACGTCGCGGTCGACGGCCGCGTGCTCATCTTCACGCTCGCCGTCGCGCTGGTGACGGGGATCCTATTTGGTATCGTTCCGGCGATCGCCGCGTCGCGCGGCGCGCTACACGACACGCTGAAAGAAGGCGGCCGCGGCGGGACGGCGATGAGCAAGGCGAGCGGCCGTGTGCGCAGTGCACTCGTCGTTGCCGAGGTGGCGCTGGCGATCGTGTTGCTCGCCGGCGCGGGACTGATGATGCGCAGCTTCTCCGAGCTGCAGCGCGTGAAGCTCGGCTTCGACGCCGACCGCGCGCTCACCGGGTACGTGTCGCTCCCCGGCGCGAAGTACCGGAGCGACACGCTACAGATTGCGTTCTTCACGGAAGCCGAGCGCAAGATCGCGGCGATCCGCGGCGTGCAGGCCGTGGGCTCGATCAACTTTCTTCCCCTCTCGGGTCAGCGCTCGGCGAGCGGCTTCACGATTCCGGGACGGCCGATCCCGGAGCGCGGGCAGGAGCCGACGGGCGACATGCGCGCCGTGACACCGGGCTATTTCCGGGCGATGGGGATTCCGATCAAGGCGGGGCGCGCGATCAGCGACGCCGACCTCATCAACTCGCCCGACGTCACCGTGATCAGCGAGACGCTGGCGCGCACCTTCTGGCCCAACGAGAGCGCGGTCGGGAAGTATCTCGACTTCGAGTGGGGCCGCACCATGCATTGCCTGATCGTCGGCGTCGCCGGCGACGTGCACCACGAGGGCGCCGACAAGCAGCCGTTCATGGAGATCTACCGTCCGCTGACCCAGTTCTCGTATGGGCAGATGACGATCGTCGTGCGGAGCGCCGGCGATCCCGCGGCGCTCACCGGCTCCGTGCGCGAAGCCGTGCGCTCGCTCGACGCCGACATCCCCGTCTCGCCGCTCGGCCCGATGAGCGCGCTCGTCGGGGAATCGTTCGGCAAGAGCCGCTTGAGCACGATGCTCTTCGGTCTATTCGGCGTCGTGGGGCTCGTGCTGGCGACGGTCGGGATCTACGGCGTGATGTCGTACGGGGTGTTGCAGCGCACGCGCGAATTCGGCGTGCGCATGGCGCTCGGCGCGCGTCCGCGCGACGTATTGGGGATGGTGGTGCGCCAAGGCATCGGCCTCACCGTCGCCGGGATGGCGATCGGTCTGGCGGGCGCCTTCGGCCTCACCCGACTGATGCGCACGCTCCTCTTCGGCGTCGCGCCGGGCGACCCGTTCACCTTCATCGCGATCGCCGCGCTGCTCGGCGCCGTCGCGCTCGTCGCGTCGTATCTTCCCGCGCTGCGCGCCACTCGGGTGGATCCGGTCTCCGCCCTGCGCAACGAGTAGGGGCTTGGGCCAGGGACTCGCCTCCCCGATTGGAATACCTTTCCCTGTGCTTCGCCCTTCCGTCCCTAGGCCCGAGTCCCTAGCCCCCGTGTTCGCATGATCAGTTTACGGAACGTCGAAAAGAGCTATCCGATCGCCGGCGGGCAGGTGTTCGTGCTGCGGCGCGTCAACATCGATGTGAAGCCGGGTGAGTTCGTGTCGATCATGGGGCCGTCTGGCGCCGGGAAGTCGACGCTGCTCAGCGTGCTCGGGATGCTCGATCACCAGTGGAAGGGCGAGTACTACCTCGTCGACCAGCCGGTGCACAAGCTCAGCCCGAAGGATCGCGTCGCGCTGAACAAGAAGTACATCGGCTTCGTCTTCCAGCAGTATCACCTGCTGGATGACCTGACGGTGCAGGAAAATCTCGACATCCCGCTGTCGTACCGCGACGTGAAGAAGGACCAGCGCGCGGCGATCGTCGCCGACACGCTCGACCGCTTTCACATCGTCGGGAAGAAGGATCTCTACCCGCGCCAGCTCTCGGGCGGACAGCAGCAGCTCGTCGCCGTGGCGCGCGCGGTGATCGCCAACCCGAAGATCATTCTCGCCGACGAACCGACGGGGAACCTGCACAGCGATCAGGGCCGCGAGATCATGGAGCTCTTCAAGAAGCTCAACGCGGAAGGGGCGACGATCATCCAGGTCACGCACTCCGACGTGAACGCGTCGTACGGCAACCGGGTGATCAATCTGCGGGACGGGTGGGTCACGGAGTGATCGATGAATCGGTGATCGGTTGAACTTTTGCCCTTCGGTGACGTAGTGGCGGGACGACCGAACACCGATCACCGATCACCGATCACCGATCACCGAACGCCGATCACCGTCGCGTGGAGGTTGGAGTGCTATCCGATCTGAGATTCGCCTTCCGCACGCTGCTCAAGAATCCGATGGTGACGATCGTCGCCGTCGTGACGCTCGCGCTCGGGATCGGCGTGAACGCGACGATGTTCAGCTGTGTCGAGGCGCTCCTGCTACGGCCCTTTCCGTACCAGGATCCCGAGCGCATCGTCGTCGTTCGCGAGGAGAATCCGGGCCAGGGATTTACCGCGAACAGCATTACGTACGCCAACTTCGTCGACTGGCGCGATGCGAATCGCAGCTTCACGCGGATGGCGGCCTTCGGCGGCAACAGCTTCAACCTCTCGGCGAGCGACGCCGAGCCCGAGCAGGTGAGCGGCGCGCAGATCTCGGCCGGGACGTTCGAGCTCCTCGGCAAGACGCCCGTCGTCGGCCGCACGTTCACCGAGGATGAGGACCGGCCCGGCGCTCCGCGCGTCGTGATGCTGAGCGAGGTGCTGTGGCGCAACCGCTTCAATGCCGACCGCGGCATCGTCGGCCGCACGATCCTCCTCAATGGCGACACGTACTCGGTGGTGGGCGTGATGCCGCTCGGCTTCGAGTTTCCGAGTGAGGCGAAGCTGTGGACGCCGCTCGCGATGAGCGCGACGGGCAATCGCGGCAATCACTCGTTCTCCGCCATGGGGCGCCTCAAGAGCGGCGTCTCGATCGAGCGTGCGCAGTCCGATCTTGCGTCGATCGCCAAGCGGCTCGAGACGCAGTATCCTGAAACGAACAAGGGGTGGACGGTCAGCATCGTCACGCTCCACGAGGAGGTCGGTGGACAGTATCGCGCGCCGCTCTACATCTTCATGGGTGCCGTGGGCTTCGTGCTGCTGATCGCCTGCGCCAACGTCGCCAACATTCTCCTCGCGCGCGCGACCACCCGCGGCCGGGAGATCGCCATCCGCGCCGCGCTCGGCGCGAGCCGTGGCCGGATCATCCGGCAGCTTCTCGCCGAGAGCGTGATCATCGCGCTCGCCGGCGGCGCGCTCGGTGTCGTCGTCGCCAAGGTCTTTCTCAAGCTCGTCGTCGCCGGCACGCCACCGACGCGACCTTTCTGGATGATCTTCGCGGTCGACAACCTGACGCTGCTCTACATGCTCGGCCTCTGTCTCGTGACCGGCGTGCTGTTCGGGCTCGCGCCGGCGCTCCAGGCCTCGTCGCCGATGCTGCACGAGGCGCTCAAGGAAGGCGGCCGCGGCGCCGGCACCGGCGCATCGCGCCAACGCCTGCGCAGCGGGCTCGTCATCGCCGAAGTGGGGTTGTCGCTCGTGCTCCTCGTCGGCGCGGCGTTGATGGTACAAAGCTTCTTCCGCCTGCAGAATGTCGACCCCGGATTCGATCGCGTGAACGTGTTGACGATGCGCCTGGTGCTGTCGGGGAAGACGTACGACTCGGTACCGGCGCGCGCGGCGTTCTATCGGCAGCTCGTCACCGCGGTCGCCGAGCTTCCCGGAGTGAAGGTGGCGTCGGTGGCGAACAACATTCCATTGAGCGGGAGCAGCAACAGCTCCGGATTCGTGGTCGAAGGACGCGCCGTGGAGGTCGGGCAGTATCGGAACGCGGCGGTGCGAAGCGTGAGCGCGGACTACTTCAAGGCGGTCGGCATGCCCGTGCGTCGCGGCCGGTCGTTCACCGCGCAGGAGCCGTGGGACTCGTCGCGCGTGGCGGTGATCAACGCGAGCATGGCGGAGCGCTTCTGGCCGTCGGGCGGCGATCCGATCGGCAAGCGGATTGCGTTCGCCGGCGACACGACCGCGAACCGATGGCTGACAGTGATCGGCATCGTCGACGACGTGAAGATGCGGCGCGTGACGGCGCCGCCCGAGAACCAGTTCTACGTGCCCTACACGAAGATGGCGTGGCGCACGATGTCGCTCGCGATCAAGACGAACGGCGAGCCGGCATCGCTCGCGCCGTCGGTGCGCGCGGCGGTGCGCGCGATCGATCCCAACATGCCGGTCTTCAACGTGTCGTCGATGCAGGAGCTCTACGAGTTCTCGATGTGGGACCGCCGGCTGTACGGATGGCTATTCACGGCGTTCGGCGCGATCGCGCTCGTGCTCGCCGCGGTCGGTCTCTACAGCTTGATCGCCTACATGGTCGTGCAGCGCACGCGAGAGATCGGCGTCCGCATGGCGCTCGGCGCCAAGCGCGCCGACGTGGTGAAGCTGGTACTGGGCCGCGGCATGCGGCTCACCGCGTTCGGGCTGGTCGCCGGCGCCGCCGCGGCGCTGGGCGTCACGCGCGTGATCAAGGGACTGCTGTTCGGCGTCAACGCCGCCGATCCGCTCATCTTCCTCGCCGTTGCCGCGCTGCTCGCATGCGTCGCCGTCCTCGCGTCGGTGGTGCCGGCCCTGCGCGCATCGCGGGTCGATCCCCTCGTCGCTCTCAGGCACGAATGAAGAGGAATGCGGATGGTCGGTCGTGGATTGTGGGCTCTTTTCGCCCTCCGCGAGAGCCGCAAGGTCTCGTCGTGCTGCGGCGCGGCCGCGCCGCACATTCCCAGGATCGGCAATCCACAATCCACGATCCTCACTGATGTCCGCATCCGAATCGCCGCGACTGCTCATCGCCGACGACCAGCCGGATGTCGTCGAAGCCCTGCGTCTCCTGCTCAAGGGCGAGGGGTTTCAGATCGTGACGGCGTCGTCGCCGGCCGGGGCGCTGCGCGCGGTGGAAACGCAGGACTTGGACGCGGCGCTGCTCGATCTCAACTATGCGCGCGACACGACGTCCGGGAAGGAAGGGCTCGATCTCCTCGAGCGAATTCAGGAGGCGGATTCGACGCTGCCGATCGTCGTGATGACGGCGTGGGGTTCGGTCGAGGGGGCGGTGGAAGCGATCCGCCGCGGTGCGCGCGACTACGTCGAGAAACCTTGGGACAACGCGAGACTCCTCGCCACGCTCCGCGCGCAGATCGAGCTCGGCCGGGCGCTGCGCTCGTCGCAGCGGCTGGAGCAGGAGAACCGCATCCTGCGCAAGGACGGTCTCCCGCACATCATCGCCGAGTCGCCGCGGATGCAGCCGATGCTCCGGCTGATGGAGCGCGTCGCGCCCTCGGACGCGAACGTGCTCGTGACGGGCGAGCACGGCACGGGCAAGGAGCTCGTCGCGCGATGGATTCACGCCGCCTCGGGTCGCGCCGCGAAGCCGTTCGTCGCCGTCAACATGGGCGGCCTCTCGGAGGGCGTGTTCGAGAGCGAGCTGTTCGGTCACGTGAAGGGCGCGTTCACCGACGCGAAAACCGATCGCGTCGGTCGCTTCGAGCTCGCCGACGGTGGCACGCTCTTTCTCGACGAGATCGCGAACATCAGCCTGTCACAGCAGTCGAAGCTCCTACGCGTGCTTCAGATGGGCGAGCTCGAGCGCGTGGGCTCGTCGCGGACGCGGCAGGTGAACGTGCGCGTGCTGTCGGCGACCAACGTCGACGTGCGGGAAGAAGTCGCCGCGGGTCGCTTTCGCGAAGACCTTCTCTTTCGCCTCAACACGATCGAGCTCGACCTGCCGGCGCTCCGCGACCGGCGCGAGGACGTCGCCCCGCTCGCGCTCCACTTCTTGCGCCGCCACGCCACCCGCTACGCCAAGGCGTTGAACGGCTTCGACACCGGCGGACTGCAAGCGCTCCTCGAGCACAACTGGCCCGGTAACGTCCGTGAGCTCGACCACGCCGTAGAGCGCGCGGTGCTGATGGCGCAGGGCGATGTCGTGAAGTCCGCCGACCTCGCGCTCCGGGCCGCCACCGGGACTCCCTCTCGCCTCGACGATATGACGCTCGAGGAGGTCGAGCGCTTGCTGATCCAGAAGGCGCTGACGCGCTTCGACGGGAACGTGAGCCAAGCGGCGAAGGCGCTCGGACTCTCGCGCAGCGCACTGTACCGACGCCTCGCGACGTACGGCCTGTAACTTCGGTGATCGGTGTTCTGTGATCGGTGTTCGGGGGTGACGTAACGCGAATATCGGGCTTTCATTGTTCCGCTACTCGGGTGCCGCTGACCACCGGACACCGACCACCGATTACCGAGCACCGATCACCGAGCAGAGCCATTCGATACGAACGCCGGATCCTCGAGATCGCATTGGCCGTCGGCCTCCCCGGCTCGACGGTGGCGCTCGCACTGCTGTGGACCGGCGATCACAGCGCGAAGCTGCAATGGACGCTGACGGCCTTCGTCTCGGTCGGGTGGCTCGCGCTGGCGCTGGCCCTCCGCGAGCGCGTGGTGCGGCCGCTGCAGACGATCTCCAACATGCTCGCCGCGCTTCGCGAAGGTGATTTTTCGATCCGTGCCCGCAACGCACGGATGGACGATGCGCTGGGCCTCGCGCTTCTCGAGGTGAACGAGTTGAGCGAGACGCTGCGCCAGCAGCGGCTCGGCGCGCTCGAGGCCACGGCGCTCTTGCGGACCGTGATGATGGAGATCGACGTTGCCGTCTTCGCCTTCGACGAGCACAACGTGCTCCGGCTCGTCAACCGCGGCGGCGAGCGGCTCTTGGCGCAAGCCGAGGAGCGGCTTGTCGGCCAGCGGTCGGCGGCAATCGGACTGGCTGGCTTTCTTCGCGGCGACACGCCGCGCACGATCAACCACACCTTTCCCGGCGGCGCCGGGCGATGGGAGCTGCGCCGGTCGACGTTCCGCCAGCGCGGCCGCGAGCATCAGCTTCTCGTGATTGCGGACTTGAGCCGCGCGCTGCGCGAAGAGGAGCGCGTCGCCTGGCAACGCCTCGTCCGCGTTCTCGGACACGAGATCAACAACTCGCTGGCGCCGATCAAGTCGATCGCAGGAAGCCTCCAGGGGATGCTCGCCCGCCGTCCTACCGCGAACGGTGACGACGAGATCGATGAGGACATGAAGCAGGGGTTGTCCGTGATCGCGGGCCGGTCGGAGTCGCTGAGCCGCTTCATGTCGGCCTACGCGCTCCTCGCGCGGCTCCCGCGCCCGCGCCGCAGCGACGTCGACGTCGCCGAGCTCGTGCACCGCGCCGCGCTTCTGGAAACGCGACTCAAGATCGCCATTCACGGCGGACCGCCCGTAGCGATCCAAGCCGATGGCGACCAGCTCGAGCAGCTGCTGATCAACATCATCCGCAACGCGGTCGACGCGTCGGTGGAGACGGGCGGCGGCGTGACGATCGGATGGGAGCGCCGCGCGGGCTGGCTGGAGATCTACGTGGACGACCAAGGGCCCGGCATCAGCGAGACGTCGAACTTGTTCGTCCCGTTCTTCACGACGAAGCCGGAGGGCAGCGGAATCGGGCTCGTCTTGAGCCGGCAGATCGCCGAGGCGCACGACGGAACGTTGGCGCTCGTGAAGCGGGCAGAGGGACCCGGCACGCGTGCCGTGTTGAGGCTGCCGCTGAGCATCGAGTCCTGATCATTCCGCCTTTCGGCCGGTTGCACGAAGCTGACGGCGACCAAGACGCGGTCGAAGGCATTGCGGCACCTGGCATCTCACTACGACAAACGGAAGACGTGAAGACGTAACTTCAGCACGAGATCGCGACCGGCGTTTACGTTTTCACGTCTTACGTTTTCAGGCGTTACTCTGCCATCCGCGCACGAATCGCGGTTCGCTGCTCGCCCGTGAGGAGCGGCGAGGCGGCGAGAAGTTTTGCCTTGGTGGTGTAGTCGCGCGCGAACGTGAAGTCGCGCAGCTCGCTCGACAGCCACGCCGCATCGAGGTACGACTCGGCCGCGTTCACAACGTCGCCGAGCGCGGCGGCGCGCTCGGCGCTCTGAACCATCAGCTTGCGGGCGACCGCGACCTCGCCGACGGCGTAGCGCATCTGCGCCGCTTCTCGCAGGCAGCGCGCTGATTGCAGATCGTCCTCCTGGCGCTTACTCGCCGACAGCTCGTGGAAACGCGCGGCGTCGCGCATCGCCTCCACCGTGCCGTGTGACGTATACGCGAGTCCACGCTCGTGCAGTTGCTCGGCGGCCGACGGTGCGGTATCGAGCCGTACGGCGAGGCGGGCCATGGGCGACATCTGCGCGCCAACAGTGCCGGCACTCGCGAGCGCCGCGGCGAGTGCGATCGAGCAGGCGGTCTTTCGGGTCATCGTCCCTCTCCAGGGTGATGCGAGATACCACGGCACGGCGGACGGCACCCCGGCTCCATCCGTGCGCCAGCGCAGAAACTCCGTATGCTCCACTCTACGGATTGGACATCCCTGGGTGCCGACGGGAGTGCCAAGGGCGGGTCAGGGGATGGTGACCGGCGAGTGACGGTGCGCCGGACAAAGACCTCAGGCGATCGCGACCACCGATTGCGTCTTCACGCTTTGGCGTTTTGTCGAACGATCTCTAAGCCCATCCCGACCGACCGGTGTCGTAGAAGCAACCCCGGAGGCATCACGATGCTCGTCCACGATCTGCGGCTCGCCGCGCGCGCCGTCCGACGCAATCCCGGCTTCGCGCTCACCGTGGCGCTCACGCTCGCCCTTGGGGTCGGCGCCAACACCGCGATGTTCAGTGTCGCCGACGCGTCGTTGTTGCGACCGCCGCCGTTCGCCGACGCAAGCCGCATCGTGATGCTGTACCGCACGCAGGCGGGCGACGATCGTGTCGTGCACCGCACACGATGGTCGTATCCGCGATTCTCGCTTCTGCGCGCCAAGCTCTCCATGGTCGAGCACACTGCCGCCTTCAACCGCGGAACGGTCAACCTCGGCGGCGATGAGGCGCCGGAGCGTGTCGAGGGGGAATCGGTCTCGCCCGAGTACTTCGCCGCACTGCGTGTCCCGCCCGTCGCGGGCCGCACCTTCCTTCCCGAGGAGGACTCGACCGCGCTGGCGCATCCCGTCATCGTCCTCGGGCACGCGCTCTGGATGCGGCGCTTCGGTCGCGATCCGAGCGTCGTCGGCCGCACGCTCCGCGCGAGCGGCGTCCCACTGACGATCGTCGGCGTGATGCCGGCCGGCTTCTCCGGTCTCACCGGCCGCGCCGAGTATTGGGTGCCGCACTCCATGGCGCCGGCGCTCCATTACCGCGACCACCTGACCAGCGAGCAGAACTTCATCAGCGTCATCGGCCGGCTCAAGTCGGGCGTGTCGCGCGAGCGCGCCGAGGCGGAGCTCGGCGTCGCCATCGCCGCCGTGAACGCCGAGCTCCCGAGCCCGTCCACGCGCGAATGGACGCGAAGCGCGACGCTCATGCCGCTCGACGAAGCGCGGCGCGATCCGGGCCGGCGCAACGCGACGCTCGTGCTGTTCGGCGCCGTCGGACTCGTCCTGCTGATCGCCTGCGTCAATCTCGCGAACTTGTTCCTGGTGCGCGGCGTCTCGCGCGCGAGGGAGACGGCGATCCGCCTCGCGCTCGGCGCATCGCGCGGGCGACTCGTTCGGCAGCTCGTGACGGAGAGCGCGGTGCTCGCCCTCCTCGGCGGCGCGCTTGGCGTCGCCCTCGCAGTTCCCGGCACGCAGCTGCTCGTGTCGACGCTTGCGCCGCGCATGGCGAGCGGCGCCAACGATTGGGGAGCGCTGTCGGAGTTTCTCGACGTGCGCATCGACAACCGCGCGCTCGGGTTCGCGCTCGCCGTCTCGCTCGCGACCGGCATTCTCGTCGGCCTCTTTCCCGCGCTCCGCGACACCGGCGCCCGGAGCGCCTCGCTCACCGGCGCGCTCAAGTCGGGCACGCGCGCTTGGACGCGCGGCCCGCGACTGAGCGCGCAGGGACTGCTCGTCGTCAGCCAGATCGCGCTCGCGCTCGTGCTGCTCGTCGGGGCCGGCCTGTTGCTGGAGAGCTTTGCCCGCCTCCGTGGCGTCGCGCCAGGCTTCGACCCAGAGCACGTCATCACCTTCTGGATCAACCCCGGGGAAGCGCGCTACACCACGAGCGACGCGCCGGCGCTCATCGCCGGCGTGCTCGAGCGGGTGCGCGCCGTGCCCGGCGTCGAGGCGGCGACGGTGAGCCGTTGCACGCCCTACATGACGACGTGCGCCAACACCGGGCTCTACATCGACGGGCGCGACAACGGCGCGCCCGGAACGCAGCCGTCGGTGGGGCGGCACTACGTCGGCGCCGATCATTTTCGAACGCTGCGCGTTCCCGTGCTACGCGGCCGCACGTTCACCGAGCGCGACCGCGCCGGTGCGCCAGGAGTCGCGATCATCAACCAGACGGCGGCGCGCACGTACTGGCCGGGCGAAGACCCGATCGGCAGGAGAATCTGGTTCTCCGGATCGAGCGGCTTTGGCTCGCGTGACTCGGCGGCGACGATCGTCGGCGTCGTCGGCGACGTCAGGTACTGGCCGCTCGACGAGCCGATCGCCCCGGACATCTACACGCCGTATGCGCAATTCACCTATCCGTCCACGATCGTGATGGTGCGCTCCATCGTCGCGCCCACGTTGCTCGTGCCGGCACTGCGCGCGGCCGTTCGCGCCGCGGACCACGACCTGCCGATTTACGACGTGCAAACGCTCAGCGCGCGCGCCGGATCGGCCACCGCCGACGCGCGCTTCAACGCGATCGCGCTCGCCGGCTTCGCGCTGTTGGCGCTCGTGCTGGCCGCGGTGGGGATCTATGGCGTGATGGCCCACTCCATCGCCCAACGGACGCGCGAGCTCGGGCTCCGGCTGGCACTCGGCGCCACGCGCGGCAACCTCGTCGCGATGGTCGGTCGAGAAGGGATGCGGCTGTCCCTCGGCGGGATCGTGGCGGGTATCGTTGCTGCGCTGGCGCTGACGCGCCTGCTTCGCTCGCTCCTCTTTGGCGTCAGTGCGACGGATCCCTTTGTGTTCGCCGCCATCGCTGGGCTGGTCGCGACGATCGCGCTGGTCGCCTCGCTCCTCCCCGCCCGCGCAGCGACCCGCATCAGTCCGATGACCGCGCTCAAGAGCGATTAGCGCTGTTTGACCGGCGCTGACGTCGCCCTTGCAGCGCCGGACTTGACGGCGGAGATGCGCGCGCGCATGTATCAAGTGCGCGAACAAAACGGGAGAGCCCATGCGCTCGGGACGACTTGCTGTCGCTGGCGCCGCCGCACTGATGTCGGTGGCCGGTTGCGCATCCATCCATGGCCGCAGCGATCCGATCGACACCCCGGGTGCGCGCGAGGTCTCGTGCGACGTTCTGGATTGCGCCAGCGCGGGGACGGCGTGGGAGCTGCTCCGCCGCACGGCGAACAACTTCACGCTCTCCCAGGAGCGCATCTCGGGCGGCCCCACGACCATCATGGGACGTCGCGGGCGCAGCAGTCTCTACCTCGCCGACGCCGACGTGCCTATTCTGATTCTCGACGGCGCCCGCTTGATCGATGCACGCGTGCTGCAACAGACGTCGGCGAGCGACATCTCGCGCATCAAGTTCATCAACGGGATCGAGGGGACCGTCTACCAGGGGACGAACGCCGGCGGCGGCGTCATCATCATCACGACGCGCGGGCTGGAGCCGTAGCTCGTCGATTTTCCGCATTTCTCGACGATGAAAACAACGCGGCGTGCACCGAAGTGCACGCCGCTCTTTTCATCCGATGTCCATTGGGCTCACGCCGTCGAGAGCACGCAGGACGCGGCGGTGAATTGAGGGTTGTTCTGTTCAGCCTGGGGAATCGGCGAGCTCACGTCCGTGCCGTATGTGCTGCCCTTGAAATAATTCCCCGTCGGGAAGACCGACTCACTGCCGCGGCCGTACTGGCGAATGAGCCGGCGCATGTCGCCGAGACGGTGCGCCGTGAGGAAGAGCCAGTACGCGCGCTCCTTGAACAACTGGTCGGTCTGACCGGCGGTCGTCCCCTGCAACGTCAGCGGCAACAACGAGCCCGCGGCGTAGCCGCGTTGCGCGAGCAGTGAGGCGTTCGAACGAACCGCGTTGAGAATGACGAGCGCGGCCGCGGCGTCCGGCGTCTTTAGTGCCGCCTCGGCCTCGATCAGCCGTGCCTCGACCCCGTCGGCGATGACGACGGACGACGTGCGCAACGGGTACTTGAGCTGAATCCACTGCGGCGTTGCGCCATCGAAGCCCACGGCCGAACCGCTCGACGACCGGCGTAGCGTGTCGGCCACTCGCGGGTCGAAGCCGACGAGCTTCGCGTTCCCTTCCGACTGGAACGGTAGCCCGTTTCCTCCTTCTACGTTCGCGACGCCGAAGCGCGCGACGCTCGCCGTCAGCGCC
>JBDUCS010000377.1:0-3741 GCA_040003335.1 Gemmatimonadaceae bacterium
GGCGGCGCGACGGGCGCGGCCACCGCCGGCCGCGGCTGCGCGGGCGGCGGCGCCGGCGGTGCCGGCGATGCCGGTGCGACGGGCGCCCGTGCAGCGGGTGGGGCAGCTTGCGGATGGAAGAGCTGCGTGAAGCTCGGCCCGTCCGCACGTACGGGTGGCGCCGCCGGGGTGCGCTCGGCCGGCAGCGGCGCGGGCGGCGATACAGGCGTAGCCGGTGCACGCAGGAGATCAGTCAGGCTCGCCCCGCTCGGCTCGGCCGCGGGCGCGGTCGCCGTTCTGAGCAAGTCCGTGAGACTCGCCGCGCTCGGCTCGGCCGCGGCCGCGGGCGCGCTCGGCACCGGCGCGGACCGCGACGGCGGGACCACCGCTTCTTCCGTGTGCGTAACGATGTCCGACGACGGAGCGCGCGGCGGCTCCGGCGGGCGCATCACGCGGGCCGCATTCGGCGAGGACGCGAAGAGCGCGCGCTCGCTGGTCTCCAACGGCGGCGCGGGCGAAGCCGGCGGCGCGGGTGCGTCGACCTGGGCGAAGATGCTCGACAGCGGAGCGGCGGGCGGCGCCGCCGCGAAGATGCCCGACGCGTCGCCCGTCGCGGACGCGGTCGGCTGCACCGCGGGCTGGGGCGGCACCGTCGCGGCTGGCGCGGCGCCGGGCGCCATGGAATCGAGCCAACGTTCGAACGTCGTGAAGCCGGGCAGGAACTGCGTCACGACGACGTCGACGTCGTTCACCTGCACCGTCTCGATCAGCTTGGCGCGCTCCGCATGCCCAATCGCCGAGAAGCGGCCGAGCATCTCGCGTCCGACGTCGGCACCGACGTCGAGAAAATGCACCATCACGACGCGGCCGGTCGCGGCCGCCTGCGCGTTAAAGCTGCGCACGCCGCCGCCGGTCACGCGCTTGAGGAGCTTGTATCGTGCGGTAAACTCGTCGCTCGTCATGGGATCGCCGGCGAAGTATCGTATGGCGCAACCGCGCGCTGGGATAATAGAGATCGTGCGATGCGGGACGCAACAGTGGTGACGGCCGCGTTCCGCGTGCAGATTGATGCGCGCGAACCTTTCGCCGAGAGGCCATGAGGCATCTGTCCAAGGTGGTGTGGAGCGAGGGCATGCATCTCGCGCAACATCACTTCCAGACCCAGACGCGATATTTCGAGGACGCGATCCATTTCGCGCTCTCGCAGCTGTTTGTCTCGCCGTACGGTGTCGCCGCGCTCGAGCTCGACGGCGAGGCGATCCGCAACGCGACGGTCGCGGTGGTGCACGCGCGCGGCGTCATGCCCGATGGCTTGCCGTTCCACATCCCCGACGCGGATCCCGGTCCGCCCTCGCTCGCCATCGCCGATCGCTTCTCGCCGGTGCGCGATAGCCAGCTCGTGATGCTCGCGATCACCGCGCGGCGCGACGACGGGATGAATACTGGCGTGGAATCCAACGGGTCGGCGACACGCTTCACGGCCGAGGAATCGACGGTCGTCGATGAGATCACGGGACGGGACGCAGCGCGGGTCGACGTCGCGCGAAAGAACTTCGTTCTCGTGCTCGATGACGGCATCCCCGAAGGCGCGGTCGCGCTCCCGATCGCACGCGTGCGGCGCGATGGTGCGGGGCGCTTCGAATACGACGAGACCTACATTCCGCCCTGTCTGCAGATCGGTGCCAGCGCGGCGCTCATGCGGCAACTCGGCCGGCTCGTCGAGACGCTCGACGCGAAGAGCGACGCGCTCGGCGGCGGACGCGCGGCGGACCGCGAAAACGTGGGGCAGCTCGCGACCCACGACGTCGCCAGCTACTGGCTCCTGCACGCGGTGCACGCCGCCGTCGTGCCGCTGCGCCATCACTTGCGCGCCCGGCGCACGCGGCCCGAGGAGCTGTTCGTCGAGATGTCACGGCTCGCCGGCGCGCTCTGCACGTTCGCGCTCGACGCGCATCCGCGCGCGCTCCCCGCCTACGATCATGACGCGCTCGCCGAGAGCTTCGGCGCGCTCGACCGCCACATTCGCGCGCACCTCGAGACGGTGATCCCAACGAGCTACGTCCGCATCCCCCTCAAGGCGCCGGTGAGCTTCATCAGTACCGGCACGGTACACGATCCGCGCTGCTTTGGGCGGTCGAAGTGGGTGTTGGGCATCCGCGCGCGGATGGGCGACGGCGATCTGATCGCCAACGTGCCGCGGCTGGTGAAATTCTGCTCGGCCAAGTTCACGCCCGAGCTGGTGCGTCGCGCATTCCCCGGGTTGACGCTCGCGCATCTCCCGGTGCCGCCGGCGTCGATCGCGCCCAAGCTCGGCACGCAGTATTTCGCCGTCTCCACTGCGGGACCATGCTGGGACACGCTCGTGCAGACCCACGAGGTCGGCGTCTACGTGCCGGACGCGTTCCCCGATGCCGAGCTGGACCTCGTCATTCTCGTCGACGCATGAGCGCGCGCGGATCGCGCGTGTTCCACTTTCCGAGGTGTTGGTAGATGAGTCATCCGACAACGGGTCAGGCGCCGGCGGCCACGCGCGGAAAGCGTGGCGAGCTCGCCCTAGCCCTACAGGAGATGTTGACCGCCGTCGTTCGCCTGCGTGGCAATCAACAGGTCGCCGCCGACGCCGAGTCGTTTCGGGCGCGCGCGCGGCAGGTGCTCGCCGCCGCCGAGCAGTCGGCGCGGGGGGCTGGCTACAGCGGTCCCGAAGTGCGCTTGGCGTTGTTCGCCCTCGTCGCGTTCCTCGATGAGTCGGTGCTCAACTCCTCGCAACCGATGTTCGCCGACTGGGCGCGCCGCCCGCTGCAGGAGGAATTGTTCGGCGGCCACGTCGCGGGCGAAGTGTTCTTCGAAAATCTTCGCGGCCTCCTCGAGGCGCCCGACGCTCCGGACGTCGCCGATGTGCTCGAGGTCTACGAGCTCTGCTTGCTCCTCGGTTTTCGCGGGCGGTACGGCGCGTCGGGCGCATCGGAGTTGCAGACGATCGCCGGCCGCATCGGCGCGAAGATCGACCGCATCCGGGGTCCGCAGGGTCCGTTCTCGCCCGGATGGAGTCCGCCCGCGGGTGAGACCGTGACGATCTCGCGAGACCCGTGGCTCAAGCGCGGGATTTGGGCGGCGGTCGCCGCCGTGTTGGTCGCGGCGATTCTCTACGTCGGCTATCGCGCGTCGCTCTCAGGCGGCGCGGCGAGCATCGCGCAGTCCGTGCCGGCGAGCCGCTCATGAGCCGGAAGACCATCTGGATCGTCGGCGCCGTCGCGTTCCTCCTGTACGCGATCGTCGTCTGGCTCATCGCGCCGATGCTCAAGCTGGAAGGCGGCAGCCTCTGGATCGTGCGCATCGCGCTCTGGTTCCTCGGTCTCTGCGCCGTCGCGCTGATTGCGTGGTACTACGCCAAGCGCGCGCCGGAGACCGACACCGGGCCGTCGAGCACCGACGACGTGGACGTCGCGTTCCACACCGCGAAGGCGGCGCTGTCGTCATCGAAGAAAGCGCCCGGGGGAGTGCCGGCGTTGCCGGTCGTGATCGTGCTCGGCGCCGAGGGAAGCGCCAAGACGACGGCGATCGTGCGCGCCGGGATCGAACCCGAGCTCCTCGCCGGTGAAGTATTCCGTGGCGAAGCGACGGCGCCCACGGCGGGCGTCAACGTGTGGTATGTCGAGGGCGCGGCGATCGTGGAAGCGGGCGGCGCGCTCACCGCAAGCGCGGAACGATGGGGACGGCTCATTCCGCATTTACAGCCAAGCCGCGCCGCGGCCGCGCTCGGCG
>JBDUCS010000378.1:0-3740 GCA_040003335.1 Gemmatimonadaceae bacterium
AGGCGAATGCGCCGCGGTCTCGCCAATGCGGCACGATCGGCTCGAGCGATCCACGTTCCTCACCGATGAACGAATAGGAATGTCATGTCAGACTCGAGGCGCTCGAGGCGCGCGCGATCGCGGTTGGGCCGCACTGTTATGGATGTACGGCCGGCGCGGGCAGCTCATGCGGCGGCGCGGTCGCACCATCGTCTTCAACCGCATCGCTCGTATGAAACCCAATGATGAGAACGGCACGAAGCCGCCGACCGAGCGGCCGTTTCGCGTTCTGTTGATCGCCGGCTCCGGGCGCCGCGAATACAACTGTCCGGAAGTCGATTCCAAAGCCCGGACGCTGCTGCTCCGCTGGGATATCGTCGCAATGCCGGAATCGCGGTGCGCTGATGGCGCGCGTCGAGGAGGTCGAGGACTTCGCTTAGCGAAGAGGCAGATGTGGTCAGGGAGCCACGCGCGCCGATCGACGGCGCGCCGATAGCAGGATGCCGATGCCCAGCAGGTTCGCCGCCACGATCACCAGCGCGATCTTGAACGCAAACGCCGACACGCTCTCCACCCTGATGATCGGAAACACCGACAGTGCCACATAGAGCAGCGTCATCGCCAACCCGGACGCCGACACCAGCCGCAGCCAGACCGGTGGTCGTGGCGTGACACCTCGTAACCCAAAGATCGGTATCGCGAACATCACCACATAGGTGAGCGCGTAGAACATGCCGCTCGCGTTGAACAGCAGCTGGAACGCTTCCGCCTGCCCGACGCCGACGAGGCTCACCAAGGCAATGCCGAACGCGCAGACGGCGACGAGCACAATCGAGTTCACCGGCGTCCGGTAGGTCGCGTGCAACTTGCTGAACCACGCCGGCAGCAGGCGGTCCCAGCCCGCGACCATCGGTAAGCGCGAGACGGCGGTGAAGCTCACGTTCGTCTGCGCTACGCGCATCGCCAACGTCATCACAATAGCGACGGTCACGAGCTGACCGGCGATGCCAAACGGTCCGAACCCGACGCGGAGTACCTGCGGCAATGGCCCGACGAGATCGATGTCGTTCGCCGGGATGAACGCGACCACGGTGCTCGTTCCGAGAATGAACATGAGGGCGATGACCGGCGCCGCGATGAGCACGGATCGCCTGACGGATCGCGCGGGTGCCTTGGTCTCGCCGGCGAGGATGGCCACGTACTCGAATCCGCCGAGCGCGCCGAAGCCGAGCTTGCCGAGGATGTTCAGGTTGTACAGCGAGAAGGACGGCATGGTGATGCGCAGCGGATGGTACTCGTGCAGATGACCGGTGAGCAGGCTGAGCACGGGCAGCACGAGCAAGGCGCCGAAGATCAACAGCATGAAGACGCCGCCGGTGTTGTGCACCCACTTGCCGACGGCCAGCCCGATCGTCGACGCCAGCACCATCAGCGACAGCAGTACGGCGGTGGCCAGCGCCACGAACCAAGTGCTCTTGGTCATCCAGGCGCCGCTCGGTCCCAGGGCGTACGAGAGATAGGTCGCGCACTCCAGGCCGATCTCGGACGTGTGCACGATGACATACAGCCAGAGATTCCACGCCAGCATGAATCCGACGGTTCCGTTGAAGCCGAGCTTCGCCCACTGATACAGTCCGCCCTCGAGCGGCATCAACCGGCTGAGGTACATCACGACCGCGGCCGACGGCAGGTAAAAGAGCGCGAGGGCGAGCAGCCAGAGCACGACATGCGACGGCCCCAGCTTTCCGGCGACGCCGATCCACGACAGGCCGACGATGAACAGAATTTGCGTGAGGGCGAGGTCGCGGACGCCCAACTCTTTCTTGAGCGACGCGCTGTGCGCCTCGACGCGCGCCTCGGCCTGAGCGAGCTCGGTCGCCGGGGATACGGCGGGGTCCGACCCCGTCGTCGGATCGGTCATGGGCGCGCCTCGCCGAGCAGCTCCCAGTAGCGCGCCCACGCTTCCAGCCCCTCATGGAGGCGATGCACGCGAAAAAATTCATTCGGCGCGTGGTAGTCCTCGTCGGCGGTGGAGAAAGAAAAAAACACGGTGCCCAGTCCCATGTGGCGCTGGAACAATTCGGCGATCGGCACGGTGCCGCCCATGCGGACGATCAGCGGCCGCACGCCGTACACAGCGTGCAACGCTGCGTCGGCGGCCCGTAGCGCGAAATGATCCTCGGCGATGTGCGACGGACGCGCACCGTGATGCCCGCGAACAATCGACAGCCGCGTGCCAGGCGGCACGTTGGTTTCGAGGTGCTTCGCCACCAGCGCCACCACATCCTCGGGATTCTGGTCCGGCACCAGACGACAGGTGATCTTCGCGTGCGCCTCGCTCGGGATCACCGTCTTCTGTCCCGGCCCCTGGTAGCCTCCCCACATGCCGTTCACCTCGAGCGTCGGACGGGTCCACTGCCGCTCGAGCAGCGTATATCCCGGTTCGCCGAATGCCGCGGGGGCGCCAACGTCCGTGAGATATCGGGCTTCATCAAACGGCAACGCGGCGATGGCGGCGCGATCCGCCGGGACCAGCTCCCGCACACGATCGTAGAATCCGCCGACTGCTACGCGCCCAGTCGGCTCGTGGAGCGTCGCGATCAGACGCGCCATCGCGTGCAGCGGATTGGCGACGGCGCCGCCGTGCCGGCCCGAATGCAGATCCTTGGATGCGGCAGTGAGCGTGAGCTCGAGTGCCGCGAGGCCGCGGCTCGCCACCGTGAGCGACGGCTCGTCGACGCGCCACATCGCGCCGTCCGCCGACAGCACGACATCGGCGGCGAGCAGGCCAGTGTTGTCTCGAATGAACGCGTCGAGGCTGGGGCTGCCGATCTCCTCCTCTCCCTCGAACATGCATTTGATGTTGACCGGCAGGCTGCCCCACACCGCAAAGAATGCTTCGGCCACCTTGATCGGGATCAGCATCGGGCCCTTGTCGTCGGACACACCGCGCGCATAGAGCCGGCCGTCGCGCAGGGTCGGCGTGAACGGAGGGCTGAGCCACTTCTCCAATGGATCGGCCGGCTGGACGTCATAATGGCCGTAGACCAGCACCGTCAGCCTGCCCGGTGCGCCGAGCCATTCGGCGTAGACGATCGGATTGCCGGCCGTCGGAATCGTCCGCAGCACGAAGGGACCGGCGGCGGCAATCGCCGTAGAAACCCAGCGCGCCGCCGCGTCGACGTCTGCTGCGTGAGCGGGATCGGTGCTCACGCTCGGGATCGCGGCAAATTCTCTCAGATCCGAGAGTACGCGATCGTGCTTCGTCTCGAGGTGGGCGAGCACGCCGGCCAGCGCTGTCGAGCTCGGCATCACTTGCCACCGTCGATCGAAAGCACCTGCCCGGTGATCCAATTGGCCTGGTCCGATGCGAAGATGAGCACGCCGTAGGCGATATCCTCGGCGGTGCCCAAACGCTTGAGCGCGATGCGATCGACCAGCGCGCGTTGTCCCGCCTCGCCGTAGGACGCCCACTGCAGCTCGGTCGCTGCGTTGGAGCGCACGAAACCGGGAGCGATGTTGTTGACCGTGATGCCCCACGGCCCCAACTCGTGCGCCAGCTGTCGAGTGAGCGCGATCTGGGCAGCCTTCGCCGCCGCGTACGCCTGAATGCCGGTGAGACTGATGCCGAGGCCGGCCCCGCTCGAGATGTTGATGATACGACCGCCGCGCGCGGCCTTCATGCCGGGCGCAACGGCCTGCGAGAAGTAGAAGGCGCCACTCACGTTGACATCGAAGATGCTCTGCCACTCATCCGGCGT
>JBDUCS010000084.1:0-12631 GCA_040003335.1 Gemmatimonadaceae bacterium
GACGAACGACGGAATGTAAGCGAGGAGCGTGGATCGAGGAACGAGTCTCCTAGGGAACGCGACCCGCGCGCGGTCGCGCCGCCCGCTTGTCCGCCTGCCGCTCGGCGCGCTTCTCTTGCCGCTCGGCGGCATTCTCCGGCGCCTTGTCGGCGAACGCACCATCGCCCTCGAGACGCCGACGGCGAATCTCTTGCAGCCGCCGCCGGATCTGCTCCTGCAACGCGCCGTACTGCGCACGCTGCACGGGCGTCAGAAACGCGCCAAGGTCGCGCTGCTCTTCCTGCGTGATCGCCAGCCGCTGTTGCTCGATCTTCATGCGCTGGTCGATCAACTGGCTCACGTGCTGCTGGTTCGGCGTCGCGGACAGCTGCTCCTCGCGCAGGCCGACGAGCACGCCGCGCTCTTCTTGCACGAGCTGTCGCCGCTGTCCTTCGTAGCGCTGGTTCGTCTCGACCAGCCTGTGGAATTGATCGTCGGAGAGCTGCAGCTTATCCCTGACGAGGTGCGCGACCTGTCGGCGGAATTGCTGCTCGAGCCGCAGGCGCTCCTCGGGTGAGACCTGCGGCGCCCCCTGCTGATCCGTCGCCTGCGCCTGGGCGGCGCTGGCGCGAATGGCGGGCACGGCGCCGGCAACGATCGCGAGCGCCGACCAGCGAATGGCACGTCGACTGAAATATGTCATCTACCGCTCACCTCCCTGCGAGAGCGAGACCTCGCCGAGCGACGCCGGGTCCGCCGGCATCACCGCGTCGAGCTTGCCCACGTCGCCGATCAAATCCTTCAAGTCCTGCGCGTCGATGTCGCTCACGCCGCCGCCGAACGTCATACCCGCGGGCGCATCGGGCGGCGGCGTGCCGGTCTTGCTGACGAAAAGCACACCGAGCGATCCGACCGAGATCACGATCGCCGCCGCCGCGGCGCGCCAGCCGTGACTGAGCGCGAACGCCCGCCGGGGGCGCGCGACGACAGTGACCACGGGCGCCGAGCGAATAGCGGCGACGATCTTGCCGACGTCGACAGCCGGCGCGCCGGCATCGAGCACACCGCGCATGGCGCGCAGCAGCTCGACCTCCGCCGTGCAGTCAGCGCACCCCGCGACGTGGCGCTCCACCTGGGCGCGCTGCACCGGATCGAGATGGCCATGCACGAGATCGGGGAGCACGTCCCGGATGTCGCCACGCGGACAGTCAGTCATCGAGAAACTCCTTGATCGATCGCATTGCGTTGTGATAGTGCACGCGGGCCGCTCCCTCCGTTGTTCCGGCGACGTCCGCGATCTCCTTGTACGACAGCCCTTCGCCCACCCGCAGCGTGAAGACGTGCTTCTGCGTCGGCGACAGCCGCTCGACGGCTTCGCGCATGCGCTGTTGCGTCTCGTCCGCCACCGCCGCGTCGAGCGCATCGTGCTCGGTCGCCGCGTGATCCTCCTCGATCGACACTACCCGCCGCTGCCACTTGGCGCTCCGTGCCCGGTCCCTCACCAGATTCCGAGCGATGGTGAACAACCAGGTTCGAAGCGAGCTTTCGGCGCGAAAGCGGTCCAGCGATGCGAAAGCGCGTACGAACGTATCCTGAACGACCTCCTCCACCTCGTGCCGAAGCCCCAGACTGGAGAGGAACCGCGCCACCGCCTCGGCGTGCTTTTGCACGAGAGCCGTCGCCGCCCGTTCATCTCCCGTCCGCCAGCGCGCAATGAGAGCGCGGTCGGTGGCGTCGTCCTCCGCCTGCGTGATGGCCAAAGTCATTGCTCGCGTTGTAATAGACGTCGGGCGCCGGCAAACGTTAAGCCTTGCGTGGAAGTGCCGTCCAGTGAGCGATTTTGTCGGCGCGGGCTCGCACGGCGCTTGACGGCCATTCCTGGAGCGGGTTAGCTTCTCTTGAACGATCGTTCAACAACCCATCGTTATGGCCAATGACGCCCGCTCGAACAAGCTGGATGCCCTGCTCGCCGACGCCGCCCGGGTCTTCGCGCAGCGCGGATTTCATCGCACCAGCATGCGGGATCTGGCCAAGGCATCGGGCGTGTCGCTCGCCGGGCTTTACTACTATGTCGAGAGCAAGGACGAGCTCCTCTACCTGATCCAGACGCGCAGCTTCGAGGCCGTCATCCAGGGCATGGACGAGCGGCTCATCGGCGTCACCGATCCCGTCCAGCGGCTACTGCGATTTATCGAGAATCATCTCGACTACTTCGCGACGCACATGTCCGAGATGAAGGTGCTGTCGCACGAGGCAGGCGCGCTCACGGGCGATTTTCTTCACGACGTGAACGAGAAGAAGCGCGACTACACGCGTGTGCTCATGGACATTCTCGCGGACCTCGACACGACGTCCATGCCGGCGCACGTGAACCGCCGCGTGGCGGCGTACTCGCTGTTCGGCATGATGAACTGGATCTACAACTGGTACGACCCGCTGGGCGACCTCGGCGTCGAGGTGTTGGCGCAGGGCGTCTGCCGTCTCTTCTTGGGCGGCTACATCGGACTTCCCGTGTCCGAACACTCACTTCCGCATGCGTCAGCGGGCTGACGCATGCGGCGGTAATCGCTGTTCGGTGCTGGAGACGACGAGTGGCCGGCGTCGAACCGAGTTGATTGCCTGATGTCCTCATCGGTTGAGCGCCGACAACCGAACACTGAACACCGGTCACTGAACACCGGTCACTGAACACCGGTCACCGAACACCGATCACCGAACACCGATCACCGAACACCGATCACCGAACACCGATCACCGAGGTTACAGCATGGCTACGATGACTGAGCAGGAGACGGCGACGCTGGTCTCCTACCGTAAGGAAGGAAACGTCGCGGTGTTCGAGCTGAACGACCCGCCGGCGAACACGTACACGCACGAAATGATGCGCCAGCTCGACGAGTGCATTCTCAAGGCGCGCTTCGACACCGATGTGCACGTGATCGTGATTCGCGGCGCGGGGAACAAGTTCTTCTCGGCGGGCGCGAACATCAAAATGCTCAACTCGGTCGACCCCGTCTTCAAGTACTACTTCTGCCTGCACGCGAACGAGACGCTCTCGCGGCTGGAGCAGACCCCCAAGCTGGTGATCGCCGCGCTGAACGGGCACTGCGTGGGTGGCGGGCTGGAGATCGCGATGGCCGCGGACATCCGCATCGCGATGGCCGAAGCGGGCAAGATCGGTCTGCCGGAAGTGAACCTCGGCGTGCTTCCCGGCACCGGCGGCACGCAGCGGCTCCTGCGCCTCGTCGGCAAGGCGAAGGCGATCGAGCTCATGGTCACGGGCCGCTCGTTCTCCTTCGATGAAGCGAAGGAGATGGGCATCGTCAACGAGGTGTTCGCCAAGGACGGATGGTGGGAGCAAGTGATGCTCTACGCCAAGCAGTTCTGCATGCCGAACAAGGCGGGGATGGCGGTCGGCCACATCAAGCGCGCGGTGCAGTCCGGCGGTGAGATTCCGCTCGAGTACGGCTTGGCGCTGGAGCGAGAGCTGCAGAACCTCCTGTTCAAGAGCAGCGATGCGAAAGAAGGTCTCGCCGCGTACGTCGAGAAGCGGCAGCCGGACTTCAAGGGTAAGTGATAGTGACGGCAACGGCGCAGTCGACGGAGACGTTTCCCACCCGCCTCGTCATCGGTGGCGAGCGGGTGGCGGGGTCATCGGGTAGGACGTTCAACGTCGTGAATCCGGCGACGGAGGATGTCGTCGCCGCCGTCGCCGAGGGCGACGTGGAGGACATGGATCGCGCGGTGGCCAGCGCGAGGGCGACGTTCGAGAGCGACAAGTGGAAATCGATGAGTGCGCGGCAGCGCGGCGAGTCGCTATACAAGCTCGGCAACCTGATGCTCGAGCACCGCGACGAGCTGGCGCGCCTCGAGACGCTCAACAACGGCAAGCCGCTGTTCGAGTCGCACATCGACGTGAAGCTCGCCGCCGAGACGTTCAAGTATTACGGCGGGTGGGCGGACAAGGTGCACGGCGAGACGATTCCCGTGGACGGTCCGTTCTTCAATTACACGCTGCGCGAGCCGCTCGGCGTCGTCGGCGCGATCGTGCCGTGGAATTTTCCGATGTCGCTCGCGTCGTGGAAAATCGGTCCCGCGCTCGCGTGTGGGAACACGATCGTGTTGAAGCCCGCGGAGCAAACACCGTTCACGGCGCTACGCATGGCGGAATTGGCGCTCGAGGCTGGCTTCCCTGCCGGCGCGTTCAACTGCGTGTCGGGCAAGGGCTCGGTGGTCGGGATGGCGCTCGTGCGGCACCCCGACGTCGACAAGATCGCGTTTACCGGATCGACCGACGTTGGGAAGATGATCATGCGTGAGGCGGCGGCGACGGTGAAGAAGGTGTCGCTGGAGTTGGGCGGCAAGTCGCCGAACATCGTCTTCGCCGACGCGGATCTGGACGCAGCTGCGCGCGGCGCACTGACCGGGATCTTCTATGGCAAGGGGGAAGTCTGCGCCGCGGGGTCGCGGCTCCTCGTCGAGCGGGGCGTGCGCGAGGAGCTGCAGTCGAAGATTCTCGAGCGGGCGAAGAAGATGGTCGCCGGCGACCCGATGAACCCCAAGACGAGGCTCGGCGCAATCGCCTCCAAAAAGCAGATGGAGACGGTGCTCGGCTACATCGAGTCAGGCAAGAAGGAAGGCGCCGAGCTTTTGTCGGGCGGCGAGCGCACGCCGGTGAATGGCAAGGGGTACTTCGTGTCGCCGACCATCTTCGGCGGGGTCACTCGCGAGATGACGATCGCTCGCGAGGAAATATTCGGACCGGTGCTGGCCATGATGGAGTTCGAGGGCGGCATCGAGGCGGCGGCCGAGCTGGCCAATTCGACAATCTACGGACTCGCCGCGGGGATTTGGACGCGCGATCTCAAGAAGGCGCTGCGCACGGCCAAGGCGATCAGGGCCGGAACGGTGTGGATCAACACTTACAACATGTACGACGCCGCGTCGCCCTTTGGGGGCTACAAGCAGTCCGGCTTCGGCCGCGAGCTGGGGCCGTACGCGATCGACGGCTACACGCAGATCAAGTCGGTATGGGTCGACCTGAGCTGACCGTCTCGTGGTGAGACTCGACGAGCTCCGCGACGCGGTGATCGTCGACGCCGTGCGCACGCCGATCGGCCGGCACGGCGGCGCGCTGGCGAGCGTGCGTCCGGACGATCTCGCCGCGTCGGCGATCCGCGCGCTGGTCGAGCGCTCGCGCGTCGATCCGTCGCGCATCGACGACGTCATCTTGGGATGCGCAAACCAAGCCGGCGAGGACAATCGCAACGTCGCGCGGATGGCGGCATTGCTCGCCGGTTTGCCCGTGGAAGTGCCGGGCCAGACGGTAAACCGCCTGTGCGGCTCCGGCCTCCAGGCGATCGCCAGCGCGGCGCAGGCCATTCGGGCGGGCGAAGGAGACTGCTTCATTGCCGGGGGCGTCGAAAGCATGTCGCGCGCGCCGTGGGTGACGCTCAAGCCCGAGGAAGCGTACTCGCGCGCCGCCCCGCGCACGGCCGACACGACGATTGGCTGGCGCTTCGTGAACGAGCAAATGCCAAGGGAATGGACGATACCGCTGGGCGACACCGCCGACCTGGTCGCCAAGCAGTACGGCATCACGCGCGCCGATCAGGATGCGTTTGCGCTCGAGAGCCAGCGGCGCACGGCGGCCGCGTACGCGGCTGGCCGGTTCGACGACGAGATCGTCCCGGTCGACGTGGCGGGCGCCAAGGGAGCGTCGGTTCGCGTATCGAAAGACGAGCACCCGCGCCCCGACGCGACGATCGACTCGTTAGGCAAGATGAGGCCGGCCTTCGCCAAGGACGGCAGCGTCACCGCCGGGTCCTCGAGTGGAATCAACGATGGCGCGAGCGCCACGCTCGTCATGTCGCGCGGCGCGGCGACCTTCGCTGGGCTCAAGCCCATGGCACGCATCCTCACGAGCGCCGTGGCCGGCGTCTCGCCGGAGGTGATGGGGATCGGCCCGGTGCCGGCGACGCGCAAGGCGCTCGAGCGGGCCGGACTGACGATCGACCAGATGGACCTGATCGAGCTGAACGAGGCCTTCGCGGCCCAGGCACTGGCGTGCATCCGAGCGCTCGGCGCCGATCCGGTGCGGGTCAACGTCAACGGCGGCGCGATCGCGCTCGGCCATCCGCTGGGAGCGTCGGGCTCGCGCATCATCACCTCGCTGGTGCACGAGATGCAGCGACGCGGCGCGCGCTATGGACTGGCCACGATGTGCATCGGCGTCGGCCAAGGCATCGCCACCATCATCGAGAGCGTGCGCGAATGACGACGACCGCGTACGAGTACATCCTCGTCGGCCAGTCGCACGGCATCGGCGAGCTGACGCTCAACCGCCCGGAAAAGCTCAACGCTTTCGCGGGCACGATGCGCCGCGAGATCGCCGACGCCCTCGAGGAGCTCGAGCGTGACCCGCGCGTGCGCGTGATCATCCTCACCGGCGCGGGCCGCGGCTTCTGCGCCGGCGCCGACGTCGCGTATATGGCGGAGCTCGTGGACGCGGCAAACGTCGAGGCGATGACGGATCTGATCGAGGCCGGCCGGCGCGTCGTGACGACGATCCGCGAATCGACGAAGCCGGTGATCGCGAGCGTCAACGGCGTCGCCGCGGGCGGCGGCGCAAACCTCGCGCTCGCCTGCGACCTGCGAATCGCCAGCGACCAGGCCAAGCTGGGCCAGACGTTCAACCGCATCGGCCTGCACCCCGATTGGGGCGGCACGTACTTCCTGCCGCGGCTCGTCGGGCCGGCGAAGGCGCTGGAGTTGATGTGGCTGGCCGACGTAATCGACGCGCAGGAATGCTTGCGCTTGGGACTGTTCAACCGCGTCGTCCCGCACGAGCAATTATCGAGCGCCACACGCGAGATCGCCGCGATGCTCGCCGCCAAGCCCGCGTTGTCGCTCGCGCTCAACAAGCGCGCGGTCTACGAATCGATGGAGCATTCATTGGGCGAGATGCTCGACTACGAGTTGGAGGCGCAGATCCGCTGCTTCAAGAGCGGCGACGCGCGCGAGGGGATCCGGGCGTTCGTGGAAAAGCGCGCGCCACAGTTCGCGTCACAGTAGGACTTCAGAGGAGAGGACGATGGCACTGACGAAGATCGGCAACTTCGATGACTGGATCGACATGTTCAAAGTCTGGCAGGACGACATCGGCCTCCAGGCGAACGAGCTCAAGGACTACAAGTTCGACGTGAAGCTCGGCGAGCTCGACGTGCCGGAGATCGAGTTCGGACACTACAAGGGCGGCAGCAAGTGGCCGACCGTGATGCACATCCCCGATCAGCGCATCCGCGACGCGCTGCAGACGCTCATCATCTTCCAGGGCGACACGGAATTCGCCTCGGTCGAGCAGCAGCGGGCGCTACTCCACAACGCGCCGAGCGACTACGACTTGTTGTCGATCTATCGCGTGATGGCCGAGGAGATGCGGCATGGCTGGCAGATGTCGTACCTCCTGGTCACGCACTTTGGCGACGAAGGGAAGCGCGAGGCGGAGAAGTTGCTGCAACGCCGCGCCGATGAGCACGAGCGGCTGCTCGGCTCATTCAACGAAGCGGTGGAGAACTGGCTCGACTTCTTTGCCTACACGCAGTTCATCGATCGTGACGGCAAATACCAGCTCCAGATGATGTCGACCTCCGCCTTCGCACCGCTTTCCCGCTCGATGAAGCCGATGCTACGCGAGGAATCGTTCCACCTCGGCACCGGCAACAGCGGGTTGCAGCGGATCATCAAGGCCGGCAAGATTCCGCTGCCGATCGTGCAGCGGTATCTCAACAAGTGGGTGTCGACGGCGTTCGACTTGTTTGGCACCGACAACTCGTCGAGCGCACAATGGGCGTATGTCTGGGGATTGAAGGGCCGCTTCGACGAGCGCACCAATCCGCAGCCCGCCGAGACGCAGCACCTGAACGAGCACGCGCGCGAGCTCTACCGCCAGGAAGTGGAAGGACTCTGCGAGCGGCTCAATCAGCACGTCCCCGACGACGAGCCGCGGCTATTCGGTCCGAGCGTGAAGTTCAACCGGCGTATCGGCGTGTTCAAAGGCCAGACATTCACCGTGCACGGCGAGCCGATCGAGCGCGAGAAGTTCAAGGCGTACGTCGACTCGGTGATGCCGAGCGCCGAAGATCGCGAGGTGCTCCGCAACATCTTCAAGGACAACGACTGGATCGCCGCGAAAAAGGCCGATGCGGCGTAGGCGCCGATCACCGTGCAGTTCATAGGGCATCGCGGCGCGCCGCGCGATTTTCCGGAGAACACGATGTCGTCGTTTCTGCGGGCGATCGAGCTCGGCGCCGATGCCGTCGAGCTCGATGTGCACGCGACTAGTGACGGCGTGGTCGTCGTGCACCACGATTCCGTCGTCCGGGGGGTACGGCGCGCGATCGCGGCAACGACGATCGATGAGTTGTCGGCGCTCGACGTCGGCGGTGGCGAGCGCATTCCGACGCTGGCGGCCGTGCTCGACGCGATCGCGCCACGCGCGTTCGTGTACGTCGAGATCAAAGGCGAAGGGATCGAGGTCAAGGTGATCGACGAGATTCGACGCGCCTCCGATCCGTCGCGCTGCGCGATTCACAGCTTCGACCATTCGCTCGTGCGGCGCGCGCAGGCGATCGCACCCGAGCTGCGCTACGGCGTACTCACCGAGCACCGCGGTGATCCGGCCGCACAGCTCGCCGCGGCGGGCGCGCGCGACTACTGGCCCTCGCACAAGATCGTCGACGCGGCACTAGTATCGGCCGTGCACCACGCCGGCGGCCGTGTCGTCGCGTGGACCGTGAACACGGCGCGCGAGGCGCGACATCTCGCGGGGCTGGGCGTCGACGCGCTATGCGGCGACGACGTGGCACTCCTGCGCGGCGCGCTCGCCGCCGCGGCATGACGGAGCTCTCGCGCGTGATCGTGATCGGCGCCGGAACGATGGGGCACGGCATCGCCTACGTCTGCGCGGCGAGCGGCCGCCACGTGACGCTCGTCGACGCCGACGCCGGCGCCGTGGAGCGCGGCATCGGCAAGATTGCCGCCGCGTTCGACAAGGCGATCGAGCGCGGCAAGTCGACCGCCGCGCAGCGCGACGAGGCGATGCGCCGCGTCGTCGGACGCGGTGACGCCGTTGACGCGGCGCGCGGCGCCGACCTGGTGATCGAGGCGGTGCCGGAGCGGATGGCGCTCAAGCAGGAGATTCTCGCCAGCATTGAGCGCGCGGCGCCGCCGACGGCCATTCTCGCCAGCAACACGTCGTCGCTCTCGATCTCCGAGATCGCGGGCGCACTGGCGCGCCCCGAGCGCTTTGTCGGCCTGCACTTCTTCAATCCCGTGCCGGTGATGAAGCTACTCGAGATCGTGCGCGGGTCGCGGACCGCGGACGGCGTTGTCGCCGTGGCGCGCACCTTCGCCGACTCGCTCGGAAAGACCCCCATCGTCGTGCGCGACTCACCGGGCTTCGCCACCAGCCGCCTGGGCGTCGTGCTCGGTCTCGAGGCGATGCGAATGCTCGAGCAGGGTGTCGCCAGCGCGCAGGACATCGACCGGGCGATGGAGCTCGGCTACAATCATCCGATGGGACCGCTCAAGCTCACCGACGTCGTGGGGCTCGATGTACGGCTGGCGATCGCGGAGCATCTGCATGCGACGCTCGGCGATGACACGTACCGGCCGCCCGAACTGCTGCGACAGCTCGTTCGCGAAGGGAAGCTCGGGAAGAAGAGCGGACAAGGATTTTACGACTGGGAGAACGAGCGATGACGGAACCAACCAGCGATGTGGTGCTATCGGAAAAGCGCGGGGCGATTGCGATTCTGACGATGAACCGTCCCGAGAAGCGGAACGCGCTCGATGGGCAGATGCGGTGCGCGTTTCTTGGTGCGCTCGAGAGCGCGGCGCGCGACGCCGAGGTGCGGGCGATCATCGTGACGGGCGCCGGCGACAAGGCGTTCGTCGCCGGTGCCGACATCTCGGAGTTCGAGGGGCGCTCGCCGGTCGACCAATGGCGGGTCATGAAGGCGCCCTCGATCTTCCTCGCCGTCGAGCGCTGCGCGAAGCCGGTGATCGCGGCGGTGAACGGCTTCTGCCTCGGTGGCGGGATGGAGCTAGCGCTTGCGTGCGACATTCGTCTGGCGTCGAGTGCGGCGAAGTTCGGCCAGCCTGAAGTGAATCTCGGGATCATTCCCGGCGGGGGCGGGACGCAGCGGCTGCCGCGCGTGGTCGGAATCGGCGCGGCGATGCGTCTGATTCTCACCGGCGATTTGATCGATGCGGCCGAGGCGCACCGGCTCACGCTGGTGGAGGAGGTCGTCGAGCCGGCACAGCTGATGACGCGCGCCCTCGCCATCGCGCAGACCATCGCGTCAAAAAGCCCCGTCGCCATCGCCGCGGCGAAGGAGGCGACACGCGCCGCGCTCAGCCTACCGCTCGAGGAGGGGATGAAGTTGGAGACGGCCCTTTTTCAGCTGTGCTTCTCCAGCGAGGACAAAGCCGAAGGCGTGCGCGCATTTCTCGAGAAGCGCGGCGCCAAATTTACCGGCCGATGACGGCCCCCGGCTCCATGCGCATCACCGATGTGCACATTCACATCCAGCCCTGGCGACAGCTGAAGCCGAAAGCGCTCGACGTGATGCGCATGGGCAAGACCGATGAGCAGTTTCAGTTCTTCATGGCGGTGATGGACGATCCGACGATGCTGCTCGAGATCATGGATCGCGACGGCATCGACCGCGTCGGCATGGTGAACTACGTCTCGCCGAACGTGATGGGCTTTGACGACAGCACGAACGACTTCATTGTACGCTACGCCGAGGCCGATCCGCGGCGCTTGATCCCGTATGGCGGCGTGGATCCGGTGACGAACCCGAAGGCCGGCGATGGCGTGGCCCGGCTCAAGAGCCTCGGCATTCGGATGCTCAAGTTTCATCCGAATCATCATCAGGCACCGGCGAACGCGTACACGACGGGCCTCGCGGCCCAGGCTGACATGTATCGCGCCGCGGAGTCGCTTGGCCTGCCGGTCATGATCCACACCGGCACGAGCATCTTTCCCGGCGCGCGAAGCAAGTGGGGGAATCCGCTCGAGGTCGACGACGTCGCGATCGATTTCCCCGATCTGCAGATCGTGATGGCGCACGGGGGCCGGCCCCTGTACATGGCCGAGGCGTTCTTCGTCCTGCGCCGGCACAAGAACGTGTGGCTCGACGTGAGCGGCATTCCGCCAAAGAGTCTGCTCGAGTACTTCCCGCGGTTCGCCGAGTTGAAAGGGAAGGCGCTGTGGGGAACGGATTGGCCGAGTCCGGGCGTGGAGCGCATGCGAAAGAACGTGGAGCAGTTTCTCGCGCTTCCGCTCGATGACGCCGTGAAGCGCGCGACGCTGGAGACGAATCCCGAGCGGCTCATTCCGACGTAGCGGTCCTGCGTGGCGGTCCTGCGTGGCGCTCCTGCGTAGCGGTCCTGACGACGCGCGGACGCCGGGCCGCGACTCGTGCTCTGGCGACGCGTGCCGGGCGACTCTACACTTGCCGCCGGAACGCGAAGCCCGCCGAGGCCGGCTTGGCGTCCGGGGGGGCCCCCCCGCCGGGAAGATGGGCGCGACAAGACTCTTCCCATCATCGAAGTCCTCAGTAGCGAATCACTCCAGCGCCGACACACCTCGTGACCCTCGCTCGCGCTCTCTTCCTCGCTCCCCTCTCCGTCTCGATCGCATGCGCCACGGCGAGCAGCCCGCGCGTCACGCCGCCGACGGCGCCCGCGCCGGCTCCCGCCGCCGACACGACGAAGTCGGCCTACGGGCCCGGCGCTCTCTCGGCGCCGAATGCGGATCCCTTCCCCAGCACCTACAAGCCGTTCGCGTCGCGGCCGACGATGATCCGGAACGTTACCATCCTCACCGCCGCCGGCCCGCGCATCGACAACGGCGCGCTGCTGATGCGCGACGGGAAGATCGTCGCCGTCGGCGCCAGCGTGACGGCGCCGGCCGACGCGATCACGATCGACGGGACGGGAAAATTTCTGACGCCGGGCATCATCGACGTCCACTCGCACCTTGGCGTGTACGCCGCGCCGGGTGTCGACGCGTCGAGCGACGGCAACGAGGCGACGAATCCGGCGACGCCCTACGTCTGGGCCGAGCACTCAGTTTGGCCGCAGGATCCACAGTTCCCCCGCGTACTGGCCGGCGGTGTGACGACGATCCAGGTGCTACCGGGCTCGGCGAATCTCATCGGCGGGCGCAGTGTCGTGCTCAAGGTCGTGCCCGCGCACACCGCGCAGGCGATGAAATTTCCCGGCGCGAAGTACGGCTTGAAGATGGCATGCGGCGAGAATCCGAAGCGCGTCTATGCCCAGCGTGGGCCGTCGACTCGCATGGGCAACGTCGCCGGCTATCGCGCGCAGTGGATCCAGGCCGAGGAGTATCGACGCAAGTGGGACAAGTGGCTCAAGGACAAGAAGGGTGATCCGCCCACGCGCGACCTCGGGATGGAGACGCTCGCCGAGGTGCTGCGCGGCAATATCTTCGTGCACAACCACTGCTATCGCGCCGATGAGATGGCGCAGATGATCGACATCGCCCACGAGTTCGGCTACAAGATCCGTTCGTTCCATCACGGCGTGGAGGCGTACAAGATCGCCGACCTTCTGGCGCGCG
>JBDUCS010000085.1:0-12599 GCA_040003335.1 Gemmatimonadaceae bacterium
GGCACGCGGCGCTCGGCGATGTTGAGCTGCGCCATGATCTTGAAGCGGGAGATGAGCGCCGCGCGCAGCTTCATCGGCGGCTTCATCACTTCCTGCAGGGCGCCGTCGACGCGATAGCGCACCCGCATCTCGTGCTCGTAGCACTCGAAGTGGATATCGCTCGCGCCCTTCCGCACGGCGTCGATCAAGATGCCGTTGATCAACTTGACCACCGGCGCATCGTCGATCGCCGCGGCGAGCAGCGCGCTCGCATCCTCGTCTTTGTCCTCGAGGACCTCGATGTCGCCATCGTCCTCGATGTCGGCGAGGAGCGCCGACAGCGTCTCCTCGTCCGTGTTCTGCTCGTAGTGCTTCTCGATCGAGTTGCGGAGCGTGTACTCGCCCGCGATCACCGGGAAGATGTCGTAGCGCGTGATGAACTTGAGATCGTCGATGACGCCGAGGTTGGTCGGGTCGGCCATCGCCACCGTCAGCGTGCGCCCTTCGCGCTTGAGCGGAAGAATCAGGTGTCGCAGCGCGAGGTCGGTCGGGACGAGCTTGGCGATGCGCGGATCGACCTCGAAGTTGGTGAGGTCCACCGCCGGCATGCGGTACTGCCGCGCCAGCATGCGCGTGAGCTCCACCTCGGGGATGAATCCCATCTTCACGAGGTTGTAGCCGACGCGGGTGCCGCTGAGCTTCTGTTCCTGGAGCGCCTTGTCCAACTGGTCGCGCGTGATCATCCCCTCACGGATGAGGAGCTCGCCAATCTTCTCGGCAGCGGCGACGACCGGTGCGGCCATTGGGCTCGGTGAGCGGTGATCGGTGTTCGGTGCTCGGGCGACCGGCTGTTCGAGCACCGAACACCGATTACCGATCACCAGGTCGTACGGGGTTAGAATGGTGTCACTTTAGGCGCGACGTGCGCAAGCGACCCACATCGCAGGGCGTACGCATCCCTTCCGCGGGGTTTTCGTCGCCACGAGAAAGACGCGCCGACCCCGAAAATGTTACGTGCGGAGCGAGGGTGGCGAGAAGCGCACATCCCACCCCTCGCACGCGCCGAAGTTCCTCGAGCGAGCCGAACGGACCGAGCGAATCGCGATCGGCAACGATGCGCCCCGCGAGCCCGGCACCGACGCGCGGCAACGCCTGTAATTCGGCGGCGGCCGCGCGGTCGAGATCGACCCGGACGGCAAGCGAATCCTTGGGCGCGTGGCGACCGCGCCCCCCACGTCGTCCCTTGTGCTCCGCGGCGACAGAGTCGACCGCCGCGCGCTGCCGGTCGAGCGCGACGAGCGCGTCCGCCGGCACCGGCGCCGCGCCCCGAATCGCCGCCACGCCGCGCACGGCGGCGCCGGTCGCCGCTAACGCCGCAAGAAAGATCAGCGCACGTCGTTCGGCGGGAGTCGGCATGGCCGGACGATCACCTCAAGGCGTCCAGATCGCATCACCGTTTCAGTGCCCTGGTTGCGAATCGAGCGCCGACCTTGTGAGGCGGCTCCCCACGACCCGCGACGACTACGCGTTGCAGGCCATCGCGGAGATGGTGACAGCGAGCGCCACGATTGACCCGCCAGTCACCGTCCCGTGACGAGCGCCACCGCCACATCCCCGACGGTCTGGAAGCTCCGAGCGGACAACTTGTCGATGGTGTCCTGCATCGTGTGGTGATAGTGCGGCTGCGCGCTCTCGCTCGGATACCAGTAATCGATCACGTCGATCACGCGCAGGCCGGCATCGAGCAGCGGCACGTGGTCATCGGTGATGTACTGCCCGCCGTTCTTGACGAACGCGTCGCCGTAACCGAGGTCGGCCGCGGTGTTCCAGACCTTGGTCACGACCTCGGGCGCGCGCTGCACCGAGTTGCCCTCCGGCGGAAAGCTCTGCTCCTTGTCGGCGATCATGTCCCACAGCACGCCGTAGAGCGGCTTGTAGTCCGGCGACGGCAGGTGCTTGGCGAAGTAGTCCGACCCGAGCAGCACGTCCACGTTCGGTGTGAACGTTCCGTAGTCCTCACCGTCGACGAACAGCAGATCGACGCCGACGTTCGGCGGCGTCTTCTTCAACACGTCGCCGATCGCGACGAAGAGCGCCACGCCGCTCGCGCCATCGTTGGCACCGGGAATCGGCAGGCCGCGCTTGTTCGGATCGGCATCGGACTCGGCGACGGGACGCGTGTCCCAGTGCGTGACGTAGAGCACCCGCTCCGCCGCCGCGGGCCGGAAGCGCGCGAGGACATTGCGCAGCGGGAGCGTGTCGCCCTTCGCCGTCACGTGCTGCCAGCGCTGCTCGATCACCGTGTCGGCGCGCGCGCGCATTTGCGTCACGATCCAGTCGCCGGTTCGCGTGTGGCCGATCGTGCCCGGCACCCGGGGGCCGAAGGCCAGCTGCGTTCTCACGTACGCCATCGCCGAGTCGGCGTTGAACGCGGTCTTCGGGCCGTGCCCGAATTTGTCGCACGACGTGCCGACTACCGCCGAGGCAATTGCGGCCGCGGTCGCGAGTATTCGCGCGCGGAAAAACGTCAAAACGTGAAGACGTAAACGCTGCGCACAATCTCCCGCCAAGCGTCCGTCTTTACGCATTACGTCTTTGGTTTTGTCGATCACTTCAGCTCTCCAGCGAAGAACGAGATGTGGAGCACCGCGCTCACCAGGAGTTGCGAGAAGCGGCGGTCGTAGTTGCGGTCGTAGTTCACGGTGTTGGAAATGGTGAAGCTCGCCGTCATCGTGTCGGACAGATCGCTGTCGGCGTTGAAATTGTAGGAGTAGCGCCCGCTATCGTTGATGCGCTTGCGACCGCTTCCGGCCGTGTCGCCCGGCACGAGCAAGAATCCCGGGAGGTCGCTCCCGATGAAGTAGCTGGAGTTCTCTCCCCGCGAATAGCCGACGCGTGTGCGGAGTTGATTGCTCTTGAGGTTCCACCCCTTGGGGAGCGAGAACGCCCGCGCCGCCTCGACGCTCATATCTCGCTGCGTGCCGGTAGTGATACCCCCAGAACGCAGTTCGCGCCGGTTGGTGCGGTTGCTGCCGAACGCGGTCGAGAATCCGCCGAGAAACGCCCACGTCACCGACACGTTCACCGGATACTGTTTGTTGGTCTGCTCGATCCGCAAGTCGCTTCCGGCGCCGGCCGGAATGAGCGTCGTCGCGACGAACGGCTGCACGCTCGAGGACTTCGTCACCGCCACACGCGCCTGTCCGCCGAGACTGGTGAAGAGCCACCGCAGCTTCCGCGGCGTGTAGCTCCACTGCAGGCTCAGGTCGGGGAGCGTCGTCTGCTCGGTCTCGATGCTCGACTGCGTATCCGACACGCGCGACCATGTCGTGGACGTGACGTGCGCCAACTGATTCGCGAGGCGCATCCCGAACGGCAGCGCGATCGCGTTGGTGACGGTCGTGTTGTAACTGACGCCGGCGCTCGTCGCCAGCGCGCCGTTCACCTGCCGAAACCGGTCGATGCCGCCGAGCGCGAACTGGTAGCCCAGCCCCGGCGTGAATGGAACACCATCGAACGTCGAGCGCAGGTCGCGCCGCCAGTTGATGGTCACCGGCTGCAGCGCGTCGGCCAACCGCGCCAGCACATTGGTGGATCCGGTCACCCCCATGATCCCGCGCGCGATGTCGACGATCGCGCTCGCCGCAATTCCCTGCGCGTTGCCGAGGCGGCGCGGCAACCGGAACGGGCCGCTCGAATCGCCGCTCTGCAGCAGCGTGCGCGTGTTGGGGTCGCGCAGCATCGTGTACGACGCCGAGAAGTCGACGCGCGGCCGGATCCACGTCGCGATGCTCGGCGCCGCGCTGATCAGCGCCGACATGTTCCGCTCGCGCTCGAGACCGACGTCGACGCCGAGCAGCTTCTGCCGTTCGGCGCGCGCGACGGCGGCGACGTCGAAGCTGTTTCCGTTGCCCGGGTTGTCCGGCTGCGGCGTCTTCGTGTAGTCGCGCATGTCGCGCAGCGATGTGACGTCCCACCTCGCGCTCAGATTCGCGAACGGATGCAGCTCGACCGTGCTCGCGTTGCGCCACACGCTGGTCAATCCCATCACGCGTCGTGCCGTGTCGCCCTGGATCACGATCGGAAGGTTGAACGAGCTGCGATCGTCGGTGTTGCGCACGTACCCGCTGGAGAAACGCAGCACGGCAGGGTTCCAACGGATGTCCGCCGAGCGAAGCGACCGCACCGCGTCGCTCTCGCGCAAGAAGCTCGGCAGGTGGCCGAGCACGGCGTCGAAGATGCCTGGTAATTTTCGCGTGCGCGCCGGCGATACGAGGTTCCAGTCGAGGAGCGTCGTGAACGACCGCGACGCGCCCGTCTGATACTCGCTCTGCTGCGTCGCCCTCGCGTACGTCGTCGTCAGCGCGAGGTTGTTGAAGACGAGCCCCAGGGCCGGACTGGCGATGGGCACCGAGCGCCGCGCCGACAGCGAGTACGCGACCGCCGACGTGAGCGGGGTGCGGAGGTCCTGTACACCCTGCGTTTGGATGTCGGAACGCGACTGGAAGAATGGGTCGCTTTGGGTGCGGATGTAGCTCACCGTCGCCGGGAGCGAGAGGCCGAGCGACTGCGGCAGAAAGCGATCGAGCCGAAAGCTCGACGCGAGATTGAATTGGTTGTCCGTGATGAACGTCGGCTGCTCGGCGAGTTGCCGGAAGTTCGCATCGCGTCGGCTCACGTTCAGTTGGAGCGTGCCGACGTCCGCCGCCTGGATGGCGACGCCGAACTGGCCGGCGTAGCCCGGCTGGCTGACGATGCCCCCGAGCCGGATGTCATCGACCCATAGCTCGAGCGAGTCGGTGGGAAAGATGATCCCGCCGCGGCCCGCGCTGTCGACGCGCACCATGCCGACCGCCAACTCCTGCACCGCGGCGAGATTGGGCGGCGTCACACCGGGATTGTTCGTGTAGGCGATGTAGCCGTCGGCGCACGCGGCGTAGCGCTTCGAGCCGGCGGCCGTTGGCGCGTCGGAGCGCGCGACGAGAATCGAGTCCAGACCGCGGCACTTGAGCGTGTCGGTGCCGCCGCGCAAGAAGGCGTTCTGGATCTGCGTGCGCAGCGCGAACAGCTTATCGAAGTTGACGACGACCTCGGGGAGCCATGCCGCGTCGTCGTTGCCCGCGTTCACTGGCGTGCGATAAAAATAGAAGTTGTCCTGGTCGCGCCCGATCTTCACGTAGAACTGCAGATCGCCCGACAGCCCCCACCCTTTGTTGCGCCCGCGCGCCCAGACGCGCAGCTCGCGATAGCCCATGAAGTTCTTTTCGCCCTCGGGAAACCGGAAAAAGGCCTCGGCGCGATCGAACGGCGCGAGCCCGCCGGCCTGCAAGCGCAGCGAGCGCTCGTTCACCTGCACCTGGCCCGCGGCGTACTGCGCCAGCTTCTGGTCGGGCTGGTCCGTGACGCCAGGCGGCGATTGATAGAAGACGCCGCCGGCCGGGTTGCGGTCCTGCGTTCCGATCACGCCGGCAATCACGAAGCCTGCGCCGTTGGTCTTGGTGCCGCCGATGCCGGTGATCGCGCGGTCGGTGCGCTTCACCCACGGCGATCCGCTGAGCTTGAGCCGCGCGATCGGCACGACCGTGAAGCTGTCCGGCGACGTCTCGGCGCCGGACACCAGCGTGATCCGCATCGACTTGGTGCGCCGCACCAGCGGATCGTTGAGACTCTCGCTCGGCGCGCTGAACGGAACGCGGAAGTGCACCCAGCAGGCGGTGCCGCCGGCGATCGTGTCGGTGACCGAGCGGTAGCACTTGCCGACGCGGTCGAACGAGGATGACTTGCTCATGTCGATCACATAGCGCAGCACGTGCTCGCTGTTGCGCGCCGCGTCGCTCTGGATGTTGAGCACGCCGTCGAGGTCGAGATCCTCCTCGTCGAGGCGGCGGTTGCCGACGGTGCAGTCGATGCGCGTGTCGGCGAGCTGCGTCGACACGAAGTTGTTCGACCGGCAGACGGCGGCGTTGAAGAGGGTGCTGTCCGGCGCGCCGTCGGCGCGCTTGAAGAGCGTGTCGGCAACATCGGGGGGGATACCGTTGTCGTTGCGCGACGCGTCGAACGACCGGGTGATGGGATCGCGCTCCGTGTCGAGCCGGTCCCGTCCCCACCAGTGGCGGCCGGTAAAGGTGGAGTCGAGCGTGGCGCCGGTGCCGGGGTCCGTCGCGGCACGCCGCTTCACGAACAACGATTCCGGCCCAAAGGCGACCGCGTTCTCCGACAGGTCGCCGAAATCGAAGACGATCGTCGGATTCCGTGTGCGTCCGATCGTGCTCGTATCGACGAGCGCGTAGAACTCGAGCTGCTCGGCGCGCGACAGGTCGGCACCGGTCGGGCTCAGGCTCTGGCTGATGGAGCGCCAGCGGCGGCCGCCGCCGCCCGGCGTTTTCCAGGTGTAGACGCCCGTGTCGCCGCGCGTCGAGCTGATGCCACCAACCGCGCGCGGAAAGAGCGTCGCCCAAAGGAGCACCTCGGGCGAGCGAAACGACCCGGGCGCGCCGATGAAGACGAATTGCGTGTCGATCTGCTCGGGGAAGAATTGCAGCTTCGTCGACCGCCGCTGCGCGTCGACTTTATAGGGGATATTCTGCCACGTCATCGTCGACGCGCTGTCCAGGGGATAGCTGTACGTGCCGCCGCCCACCTGCGAGCCGCCGCCGGCGATCGCCGGCTGGCTCCCCCGACGCCAGAACTGCTCGTTCAAGAGAATCGGGATGCCGCCCTCGGACTCGAAGCTCTCGACGTACGCCTGGCTCACGACGCTGTGCGGCCGGCTCGTCGCCATCTCGCCCTGCATGCTCACCGCGCTCGGCGCGCTCGTGTTGACGAAGGGGAGCTTGTCGAGGAGCGACGTGATGCCGCCCGCATCCCACCGGAAGTTGCCGTTCACGCCGGCGATCAGCGCCGCCTGTGGTTCGAAGCCGAGCTGCGGGCGGTTGAATTGTGACGACTGCGATTGGTTGATCGCCGTGAGCGAGAGTGTTCCGTTCTCCATCGGGAACTGAAACGCGGCGCCGAAGATCGACGTCGGCGCCGCGGCGAAGAGTGGATTCTCCTCGAAGCGCACGATCACCTGGCGCGGACGGGGAAAAAGCGTGTCCGGCCGCAGAAAGGTGATGCGGCCGAGCTCGTAGTCGACGTGGTAGTCCGTCTCGCGTGTGAGCGACACGCCGTCGAGCACGATGCGCTCCGACCCCTGCCGCAGCTGGATCGATCCCAGCGTGAGCGAGCCCGACTCCCCGCCGCCTTCCGAGCTGAACGTGGCGCGGATGCGGTACTGCGTCGCCGGCCGGCGCTGCGAGAGGAGGTCCTCGTCGGGCGTGCGATAGAGCGAATCGTTCACCGGGTTCGGCGGGTGCACGTTGCCCGAGTCCGAGAACGGGCGGAGCGACGGAAAAATGACGAACAGGTCGCGAATCAGGTGCTGCGATCCTGCAATGGCGCCGACCGCCTGATTGTTGTCGCCGACGCGCGGCCAGATCCGGTTCTCGGCGTCGAACGTCGACGAGTTGGTCGGCTGCGCGAGGCCGAACAGCTCGAGGTACGTGTCGAAATTGCGGCCGTTCGTCGCGCCGATCGGCTTCTCCTGATCGCTGCCGTTGCCGACGACCACCTTCAGGGCGACGGTATTGCGCTGGATCTCCTCGCCGCCAAGCCGGTAGGCCGAGCGAATCTCGCGCGTGAAGACCGAGTCGCCGGGGAGAATCTCGTTGTCCCAGAGGAGATTGAGCGTGTCGGTGGGTGAGCCCGCGGCGCGCCGCGTCGTCGGCACCGTGCCGCCGATGCCGGGCGCCAGTGCTTCCTGGCCCGAGGCGTCGGTGACGGTGAACGAGACGGCGAGCCGCTCGCCGCGCTCGACCGGCGCGACCAGCGCGATCCAGAGATTGGTTGGATCGATATAGTAGTCGACGCCCTGCTGGAGCACTTCCCACGGGCCGACAACGTTCGCGTTGCGCGCGCCGCGCGGCACGGCGACCGGGCCGTTGATCGCGCGCGCCGCGCTTCCGTTGATGCTCGGCGGGCGGTAGCGGTAGAGGAGCACGCGGCGCGGCCGCTGGCCGGCCGGGATGCGCGCGGCGAGCGTAGTGAGCTCGCGATCGAGGATGTCGACGTTCGGATACCTGGGGAACGCGCGCTTCGGGTCGACGACCCAAAAGAATCGGCGGCGCTCCATCTGGTAATCGTCGATCGAGTCGGCCACGGTCTGGAGCGTGCGGTCGCCGACCGTGAAGACGCGGTCTTTGACGACGTTGCCCTTCTGCTGCGCGTAGATCGTGCGGAACGCCATCGGGCCGAGCTGGCCGATGGCCTGCACGCCATAGTTGCCGCTCGGGATGCCGCTCGTGATGAAGCGCGACGGCGGCGGCGCGAAGGTGACGTTGCCGACCTCCAGCCGCTGCAGAATCTCGTCGCGCCGGCCCTGATAGTAGATGGAGATGTTGTTCGAGGCGTCGAACTCGCGCTGCGAGTCGTAGTCCACGTTCACGTGCACGAGGTCGGCGACCACGCCGCCGGTGCGCACGCCGAACTGAAAGTCGAAGTTCGGCAGGAGCGAGCCGCGGCAATTGTTGAGCGGGAGCACCGCATCGGAGGCGAGGCATCGCTCGTTCTTGTCGCGCTGGAGCTTCGTCTCGAGCCGGGTGTTGAGCTGCATCCCGAGGTTCGCGTACGGCCCGAAGACGTCGAGCGCGGCGTTGCGCGCGCGCTGGCCCGCCGTGTCGACCGTGGGCGCGACGAGGATCGGGCTCGGGCCCGGTGAAAGCGACGCTGCCGCGCCGGTGCCGGTGCCGGAGAACGCCGCCGTCGTCAGCTGCCCCCACAGCGCGGAGCGCTGGGCGCCGATCGCCCGGGAGAGCGTGAGGGCGCGCGCGCCGGCGAGCACGTCGCTGGGAACGCGGCCGCGCTCGAGTCGGCCGAACGGCGCCAGCGCCGGCGGCTCGGCAAACGTGAGCGAGTCGCGGCGAAGACGGAGGCGCACGCCGACGCCGCCGCGCAGGGCGACGGTGTCAGTGGTCGCGCCTTGCGCGACGACGAGCTCCGGCGCGAGCACGAGCGCGCCGGCGAGAGTCAGGAGTCGGGAGAGACGCACCCAATCTTCGAAATCAGGGTACACTGCACCGGATAGCGACCAGCGACCCTGCGGGTAGATTTCGAGCGAGGTTCCGGAATAATACTGCCAGTAACGCTAGTCGTGAGTCGTTAGTCGTTCGCCCATCGCTCGGATGACTGCTCCTCGGGCAACCCGCCCGACGCTTGGCTAGTCACGTGCGTGTTGAGCGAACGACTCACGAAAGCGACTGGGGTCATGACGCCGTGGTGTAAGCATGAAGATTCTGACGCGATACATACTGAAGGAACATGTTGGTCCGTTGGCGTTCGCGCTCACGGCGCTGACGTCGTTACTGCTGTTGAACCAGGTGGCGAAGCAGTTCGGGCAGCTCGTCGGCAAGGGACTCGGGTGGGACGTGATCGGGGCGTTCTTTCTCCTCACCCTCCCCTTCATCGTCGCGATGACGATCGCGCTCGCGGTGCTCGTGTCGGTGCTGTACGCGTTCAGCCGGCTGGCGTCGGAAAACGAAGTGACCGCGCTCAAGGCGAGCGGTATCGGGCTCGTGCGGATCATCACGCCAGTGCTGTGGGGCGGCTTCGCGATGTCGCTGATCATGCTCGCTTTTAACGATCAAGTGCTCCCGCGCACGAATCACAAGCTGCGCACGCTCGAAGGCGACATCGGAAAAAAGAAGCCGACGTTCGCGTTGCGCGAGCAGGTGATCAACGAGGTGTCGCCCGGCAAGCTCTATCTGCGGGCCGGCCACATCGACCCGGAATCGGACCAGCTCCGCGAAGTCACGATCTACGACATGGGCGACGCCGTGCACCGGCGAACCGTCTACGCCGATAGCGGCACGATGGCGCTGACGAGCGACCAGCGCGATCTCGTGATGACGCTGTCGCACGGCTACTCCGAGGAGAGTCCCAAGGACAAGCCGGGCGAGCTGCAGCGCGTCTTCTTCACGCAGGACAGGCTTCGCGTGAAGGGCGTCAGCAACAAGTTCGATGCGACCCAGCGCGATGACTACAAGAGCGAGCGCGAGATGTCGGTCTGCGAGATGACCGCCTCGTACGAGAAGGGCGCCGTGACGCTCGAAGCGGCGCGGCGGGTGCTCGCCGACGCGCTGGTCGCCGCGACGCAGGCCGCGGCGCGCGGCGTCTCCCGCGTCACGGATTCCATGGCGCCCCCATCGCACCGCGTCGGGCTCGGTCGCGCGTACTGCCAGTACGTGCTCGGCGCGCTCCACGTCCCGGGCGCCGGCAAGCGCGCGCTGGACGCCGAGCCGCCCACGCCACCCGGTCCGCTGCCGCAGATGATTCCGGACACGGGGCACGTCGCGCTGCCGCCGACGCGGACGCTTGCCGGCGGCCCGCCGATCCTTCCGCGCGGCGACACCACGCGCGACATGCGCATTTCACCGTCGACGGTGCCGCGCGCGGCGGTGCCGGCCCAGGCGCCCGTGCCGAGGCTGGCGCCGTCGAGCGGGTACAGCGCGGGCATGGCGGAAATAACCGCCGGCTCGCAGCACTTCATCCAAGCGCCGATACTCGGGGCGCCGGGCGAGCGGTCGGTCGGGAGCGCCGTCGCGCAGTTCGAGGGGATCAATCTTCGCGTCAACGACGCGCAGCAGAGCGTGAACCGCTTCGACACGCAGATCCAGAAGATGTTCGCCCTCGCCGCAGCCTGCGTGGTGTTCGTGCTCCTCGGCGCGCCGATCGCGTTGCGCTTTCCACGCGGCGGCGTCGGACTCGTGATCGGCGTGAGCCTGGCCGTCTTTTCGATTTACTACGTGGGATTGATCGCCGGCGAAACGCTGGCCACCAACCTCTATCTTCCGCCCGTGATCGCGATGTGGATCGCCAACGTCGTGTTGACGATCATCGGGTTGGTGTTCCTCGCCCGCGTCGCCAAGAGCGGCGCGACGGCCAGGGGCGGCGACATGAGCGAGCTGTGGGAGTCGCTGCGAAACTGGGCGCGGCGTCAACTGATGAGGATCGGCATCGTGCGAAACACGCGAGCAGTGACCGCCGGGCCCGACGCCCGATGAGAATCCTGCGCCCGCTCGACAGGTATGTGTTCGGTCAGTTCTGGACGACGTTCGTCGCGACCGCGGTCGGCTTCCCGCTCCTCGTGATCATCATCGACCTGGTCGATCATCTCGACAAGTATCTGGCGCGCAATCTCGCGGGCAAGGCGATCGCGCTCAGCTACCTGTATTGGATTCCCGACTCGATGGTGATGGTGCTGCCGGCCGCCGTGCTGTTCGCGACCGTCTTCTCGATCGGCGCGTTCACGCGGCACGCGGAGATTACCGCGGCGAAGGCGTCGGGCATCTCGTTTCACCGCCTCGTGGCGCCGATCTTCGTCGCGGCGGCGCTGGCGACGGGGCTCGCGTTCGCGCTCGGCGAGCTGGTGCCGATCACGAACGCGATGCGGAGCAAGCTGCTCGAGGAGCACAAGTTCGACACCGGGAGCAATCGCTTCAACTTTGCGTACTCGGCTGACCGCGGGCGGGTGTACAAGATCGCCACGCTCGCCGCGGACCGGCACGAGCTGACCGGGCTGCAGATCGAGCGGAAGGGGATGGGACCCGACTATCCGACGCGCTTGGTCAACGCCCAGCGGGCGAGCTGGGACTCGACGCGCGGCTGGCTCGTACGGCAGGGCGTGATGCACATTCTTCCCGACTCCAGCACCGACATCGCGATCTCGTTCGACAGCCTTCGCCAAAAGCAGTTCACCGAGACGCCCGTGGAGCTCCTCTCCTCGGAGCGCTCGCCGCACGAGATGGGCTACCGCGACCTCGAGCACTTCATTCAGGCGCTGGAGCGTTCGGGGCGCAACGCCAACGAGCTCAAGGTCGAGCTGGCGCTCAAGTTCGCGATCCCCTTGACGTGCATCGTGATCGCGATCTTCGGCGCGCCGCTGGCGACGAGCACGCAGCGTGGCGGCGCCGCGTACGGCATTGGCGTCAGCCTCGCGACCACGGTCCTCTTCCTGATGCTGATCCAGATCACCAAGGCGATCGGCGCCGGCGGGATCGTCCCGCCCACGCTCGCGGCGTGGATCCCGAACATCGTGTTCGGCACGATCGGACTTATCTTTCTGGCCAGAGCACGAACTTGAGTCGTCAGTCGACGACTGGCGACTGACGACCACAAATGACTGATCCTCAGGCGACATCCACGTTTCCGATTCCGCAGCGCGTCGGAATCCGGTTCTTCCGCACGGTGTCGCAGGCGACGCGCGGCGTTTTCTCCGGCATCGGCGAGCGCGTCTACTTCGCGCGCGACATCGGGCGCGGCTTCGCCGATGTGCCGACGTGGTCGCGGCTCCTCTTCCAGCAGCTGCGCGGCATCGGCGTCGACTCGGTGCCGTTGGCGGCGATCGTCGCCGCCTTCATCGGCGCGGTGACGGCGTACCAGGCGTTCTACCAGCTCTTCGCCGGCGTGCAGAACTCCGTCGTTGGACTGATCTCGCGCCAGACGGTGATCCTCGAGCTGGGTCCGCTCCTCACCGCGCTCGTCCTCACGGGACGCGTCGGCGCGCGGATGACGGCGGAGATCGGGAC
>JBDUCS010000086.1:0-12581 GCA_040003335.1 Gemmatimonadaceae bacterium
GGTACGGCAATCGTTTCTCGCCCGAGCCGACGCTGATCGACGACGAGATGGCGGACACGCTGCTCGCCGACATGGTGGCGCGCAATCCAGACCAGCGCGACCAGCTCGCCGCGATCCGCACCGCCGCGCTCGGGAAGTCGAAGCCGAGCGAGTAGGCGAGCGACGCGCGCACTGGCGTGATGGCCATCTCGACGGGATTTGCGATCAGCGCGAAGGACGTGCTGTTATTCACGCTCGCGCTGATCGCGCTTGCCTATCTGGCGGTGCTCGGTGCCGCCCTGCGCTCCCAACGCGCCAGGCCCACCGCGCCTGGCACGGCGACGGGCTTCGTCACCAACTTTTTCGATACGCTCGGCATCGGCTCGTTCGCGCCGACGACGAGTATCATTCGGCAATGGCGCATCACGAGCGACGAGCTGATACCGGGCACGCTCAACGTCGGCCACACGCTGCCGACGGTCGTCCAGGCGTTCATCTTTACGCGTATCGTCCCGGTCGATAGCCGGACGCTCATCCTGATGATCGCGGCGGCGATCGTCGGCGCGTGGCTCGGCGCCGGCGTGGTGGCGCGCTTGCCTCGCCGGTGGGTTCAGATCGGGATGGGCTGCTGTCTGGTCGGCGCCGCCACGATCATGCTGTTGTCGATGGCGCAGCTGGTGCCGGCAGGAGGCACCGCGCTCGCGCTCGACGGCGGCCGCCTCGCCCTCGCCGTCGCCGGCAATTTTCTGCTCGGCGCGCTGATGACGCTCGGCATTGGACTCTATGCGCCGTGCATGATCATGATCAGCCTGCTCGGCATGAGCCCGACGACCGCGTTCCCGATCATGATGGGCTCGTGCGCCTTTTTGATGCCCGTCGCCAGCGTGCGCTTCGTCCGCGCCAGGTGCTTCGACGCGCGCCTTTCGCTCGGTCTCGCACTCGGCGGCATTCCCGCCGTGCTGCTGGCGGCGTTCGTCGTGAAGGCGCTCCCGCTCGGTGCGGTGCGCGTTTTGGTGGTGATCGTCGTCGTCTATACCGCGGTCAATCTGCTGCGCGCCGCTGCCCGCGCGCCGCTGCGTACCGACGACGCGTCGCCTGTCGTCGCGACGTAGCGGCGCACTCCCCAGAGGTCTCAGCGTCATGCAATTCGCCCGACTCGCGCTCGCCGCAACGCTCGCCCTTCCGTGCGCGGCCGCCCTCGGCGCGCAGCGCGCCGCGCCCGTCACCGACAGCGGGCGCGTCACCTTCGCGCCCTCGTATCTCAACGGACTTCGGTGGCGCAACGTCGGCCCGCATCGCGGCGGGCGGGCGGTCGCCGTCGCCGGCGATCCCACGCGGCCACGGACGTTTTACATGGGGAGCGTGGACGGTGGCGTCTGGAAGACGGTGAACGCCGGTGCCACGTGGAAAAACATCAGCGACTACAAGTCGACGATTGCCTCCGTCGGCGCGCTCGCCGTTGCGCCGAGTGATCCGAATGTGATCTGGGTCGGCAGCGGCGAAGCCGATTTTCGCGAGGACCTCACGTACGGCGACGGCATTTGGCGCTCGACCGACGCGGGCGCGACGTGGCAGCACGCCGGCCTCGACGACGCGCGCCACATTTCCGTCATTCGCGTGGATCCACGCAACGCCGACGTCGCCTTTGTCGCCGCGACCGGTCACGCCTTTGGACCGAACGCGACGCGCGGCGTGTACCGCACGCGCGACGGCGGCAAGAGCTGGCAGCGGATCCTGTTCGTCAACGATTCCACCGGCGCGATCGACATCGCGCTCGATCCGAGCAACGCGCGCATTCTCTTCGCGGCGATGTGGCAGTTCCAGCGATTCCCGTGGGGCTTCAGCGCGGGCGGTGCGACGAGCGGGCTCTACAAGAGCACGGACGGCGGCGACACGTGGACCGACATCAGTGACAATCCCGGGATGCCGAAAGGCGACAAGGGCCGCATCGGCGTCAGCGTCTCGGGCGCCGATCCGCAGCGCGTCTACGCCAGCGTCGAAGCGAGCGACTCGTCGGGCGGCATCTTCCGCTCGGACGACGCGGGCGCGTCGTGGAAGCGCGTGAGCGGCGACCAGAAATTCCAGATCCGTCCGTGGTATTTCTCCGGCACGTTCGCCGACCCGCAGAACGCCAACACCCTCTACGTCCTCAACCTCGGCACCTGGCGCTCGACCGATGGCGGCCAAACGTGGTTGCGCCTCCGCGTGCCGCACGGCGACTGTCACACGCTATGGATCGACCCGGCGGACCCGAAGCGCATGATCGAGGGCAACGACGGCGGCGCGACGGTGAGCATGGACGGCGGCGAGACGTGGTCCTCCATCTACAACCAGCCGACCGCGCAATTCTATCACGTCACGACCGACAACCAGTTTCCCTACCGCATCTACGGTGCGCAGCAGGATAACTCGACGGTGTCGATCGCCAGCCGATCCGACGATGGGTCGATCGGCCGTGGTGATTTCTACAATGTGGGCGGCGGCGAGAGCGGCTACATCGCGCCAAAGCCCGCCGACCCGAACGTCGTCTTCGCCGGCACGTACATGGGCGAGATGACGCGCTACGATCATCGCACGAGGCAGGCGCAGGACGTGTCCGTCACGCTCAACAACTACGACGGCTACGCGGCGAAGGACGTGCCGTACCGCTTTCAGTGGACCTTCCCGATCGCCTGGTCGCTGCACGAGGCGAACACCATCTACGTCACCTCGCAGTACGTGCACAAATCGACCGACGCGGGACACAGCTGGCAGAAGATCAGCCCCGATCTCACGCTCCACGATCCGGCGACGCTCGGTGCCGTGGGTGGCCCGCTGACGAAAGACATGACGGGCACCGAGTGGTACGCGACCATCTTCGCGTTCGCCGAGTCACCGCTGACGAGCGGCGTGATGTGGACCGGCAGCGATGACGGGCTGGTCCACCTCTCGCGGGACAACGGCGCGACGTGGGCCAACGTCACACCGAAAGGGCTCGGCAAGTTCACGCGCATGAGCATCATCGAGCCGTCGCACTTCGACGCCGCGACGGCGTACATCGCGGCCAACCGCTACCAGCAGGACGACGCCAAGCCGTATCTCTACAAGACGACCGACTACGGCAAGACGTGGACAAAGATCGTCCGTGGCATTCCCGACGGTGCGTACACGCGCGCGATCCGCGAGGATCCCGTGCGTCGCGGGCTCCTGTTCGCCGGCACGGAGACGGGCGCGTACGTCTCGTTCGACGACGGCGAGAATTGGCAGACGCTGCAGATCAACTTGCCGATCACCTCCGTACGCGACTTGCACGTGCACGGCAGCGATCTGATCGCGGCAACGCACGGCCGCGCCTTCTGGGTGCTGGACGACATCTCGGCGCTCCGCCAGATGAGCGACGCGGTGCGACGCGCTCCCGCGCATCTCTTCGCACCGGACTCCGCGCTGCGGTGGCGCGGCGGCCGCGATGGTCCGCAAGCCGATGCGGGGCAGAATCCGCCGTCGGGCGTGGTCGTCGACTATTGGCTGCGCGAGAAGCCATCCACGGTCGTGAAGCTCGAGTTCCTCGACGCCGCCGGCGTGGTGATCCGCGCGTTCTCCAGCACCACGGCCGAGAAGCGCGACAGCGCCGCCGACAGCCTCAAGGTGCGCAGCGACAGCGCGGCGCGCATGCGCGATACCACCGGGCTCCGCGGGCGCAAGCGGCGGATCGAGGTCGGCGACACCGTCTCGATCGCGATCGGCGACACGATCGTCCCGGCGCGCGCCGGCGTGAACCGCTTCGTGTGGAATCTACGCTATCCTGACGCGAAGCAGCTCAAGGAGGTCGTGACCGACGAAGGCATCTTGACCGGGCCCGCGCTTGCGCCCGGCACCTACACCGTGCGCCTCGCGGCCAACGGCCAGACGCTGACGCGCCCCTTCACCGTCGTCATGGATCCGCGCGTGCCGTCGACGCGCGCGGAGCTGGAGCAACAGCTGGCGCTCGCCCGGCGCGTCGTCGAGCGCATCAACGACGTGACGCAAGCCGTCACCGACATCGAGGCGGCGCAGCAGCAACTCGACCTCGCGTCGAAGAGTGCCGCGGCGAAGGCGAACGCCGCGCAGGTGAGCGCGTCGGCGAAGTCGCTCCGCGCCAAGCTCGAGGCGGTGCGCGCCGAGCTGACGGAGGTCGCGTGCCACGCCGACGAATGCACGCTCATCTATCCGATCAAGCTCTATAACAAGCTAATCTCGCTCAACTACATGGTGCAAAGCGCCGACGCGGCGCCCACCGCCGCGAGCGCCGACGTCTACACGAATCTTGCGGCGCAGCTGGACGATCAGCTCGGCAAGCTGGCGCAACTACAGAACGGCGACATCGCCGCGTTCAACAAGATGATCCGCGATCTGGACATCCCGGCGGTGAACGCCCGGCCCGTGAAGCCCACGCTTGTACCGTAGGGGCGAAGGGCGAGGGGCGAGGGTGTGGAGAGCTGGGCATCAAGGGCCATTTCTGATCGCCGTCCCTATTCGCAGCCCGTAACTCTTTCCTCTTGACCGTCCCTTAACGTGGCGATCTCCCTCTCGTCTACTCCTGTGAAGCGCGCAACGACACCCGGAACGAAATCAGATCATCGACTCGACACTCAGGAAGGAGCTTGTATGTCACGCATGAAGATCGCGGCCATCGCGGCCAGCGCACTGTTCGCAGTCACGACCGCCGCCGCGGCGCAGAGCCCCGCCGCGGCCGACGGCAGCCGTCGCGACCGCGTCGAAGACCGACGAGACACTCACAAGGACGTTCGCGACATCCGCCACGATCGGCGCGACATCAAGCGCGACAAGGGTGATGTTCGCAGCGACACGCGCGACATCCGCGACGATCGCCACGAGCTGGCGGCCGACAAGGCAGCCGGCGACCACGCCGAGTACAAGCGCGACGCCAAAGATCTGCGCGGCGACCTGAAGGACCGGCGCCAGGACAAGCACGACATCGCCAAGGATCGCCGCGACCGCAACCGCGACATGCGCGACTTGCGCGGCGATCGCCGCGACCGGCGCCAGGATCGCCGGCCGCACTAGGCGTAACGACGGACCGTGGGACGAAACGCCGAGCGAACTCCGCTCGGCGTTTTCGTTTGTCGACTTCTCGACATTCCGTTTCCGTCCTATGTTCTCGATCTCTCATTCCCGGGACCACCATGCGCCACGCGATGCTCGCGTCCGTCCTCACCGCCGCGCTCGCCCTCCCCCTCGCTGCGCAGCGCGCCGAGTCGCTCAGCGCCGGTGTGCGGCAGTTTGTGAGCGTCGACGCGCCGGTGGTCGCGCTCACGCACGTGCGGGTGATCGACGGAACGGGTGCGGCGGCGAAGGGCGACCAGACGGTGCTCATCGCCAATGGCGTGATCAGCGCGGTCGGGCCGAGCGCGAGCACGCCGGCACCCGACGGCGCGAAGGTGATCGACCTGACCGGCGCGAGCGTGATCCCGGGTCTCGTGATGGTGCACGAGCACCTCTTCTATCCCGCGGGGGGGCTCGCGCTCTATACGGAGCAGGCGTTCTCGTTCCCGCGCCTCTATCTCGCCGGCGGCGTCACGACGATGCGCACCGGTGGTAGCATGGAGCCGTACACGGACCTCAACCTCAAGCGGATGATCGAGACCGGCGCGCAGCCGGGTCCGCACATCGACGTGACCGGACCCTACCTCGAGCACAGCGACCTTTTCTACCAGGTGCACCCGCTCAACGGTGCCGAGGATGCGCGCCGCACCGTCGCCTATTGGGCCGATCTGGGCGCGACGTCGTTCAAGGCGTACATGCACATCACGCGCGCCGAGCTGGGAGCGGCGATCGCCGAGGCGCACAAGCGCGGCCTCAAAGTAACGGGGCATCTCTGCTCGGTCACCTTCCACGAAGCCGCCGCACTGGGTATCGACAACCTCGAGCACGGCCTGATGCCGGCCAGCGACTTCGTCGAGGGCAAAGTGCCCGACGAGTGTCCGCCGGCGGGCGTGACCGCCTCGCTCGTCGCGCTCGACACGGCGGGCGAGCCGATGCGCGCGCTCATTCGCGATCTCGTCGCGCACAAGGTCGCCATCACCTCGACACTCACGATCTTCGAGACCTTCACGCCCGGCCGGCAAACGGTCAAGCAGCCCGTGCTCGACGCCATGCTCTCCGACGCGAGACAGTCGTATCTCACCAACCGCGCGCGCGTGCTCGAGGCACCGTCGTCGCCCTACCCGGCGCTGCTCAAGAAGACGATGGTGTTCGAGCGCGAGTTCGTACGCGCCGGAGGGCTCCTGCTCGTCGGCACCGATCCGACGGGCTTCGGCGGAGTGATCGCCGGCTACTCCAACCAGCGCGCGCTCGAGCTGCTCGTCGAGGCCGGCTTCTCGCCGATCGAGGCGATCGCGATCGCCACGTCGAACGGCGCGCGCTATCTCGGCCGCGACAAGATCGGCACGATCGCTGTCGGGAAGAACGCCGACCTCGTCGTCGTGCGCGGCGATCCATCGGTGCGCATCACCGACATCGAGCGCATGGAGACTGTCTTCAAGGACGGTGTCGGCTACGACTCCGCGAAACTCTTTGCCGCGGTGAAGGGTATCGTTGGTCTGAAGTGACCGACGGCAAAACGAACTTGCGACAAAACGAAACCGTGGAGCTCTCCGTGATACGACGTGCATTTCCCTGCGTTGTAGTGCTGTCGTGCCTTGTCGTCGCGGCGACGCGGGCGCATGCGCAGTCGCCGGCTCCGCCGCAGCCGCGATTCAGCCGGCAGCAGATTCTCGAGCTGCTGCAGGGCGCGCAGGTCGCAGACAGCCCGGAGCTGGGCGAGGCGATCAACGAGCTGCTGAGCGACACGAGCGTGCACATGCGCATGGCGCCCGAGCGCGTCGCCACGGCGGCAGACTCGGCGCGCGCGGCGGCGGCAGTGCTGGAGGCGCGTGCATCGTTGGCCAAGTACAAGGACGTCGCCGTCGCCGAGGCCGAGGGGTACCGGAAATTTCTCCCGCGCGTCGCCGAGCAGCCCATTTATCACTACAACAACATCCAGAACGCGATCGCCGGCTACTCGCGCTTCGACGCGACCAAGCCCGTGTCGCTCCTCTATCGCAAGGGTCCGCGCGGCGAGCTCGTGCTCGTCGGCGTGATGTACAGCGCGCCGCCCTCAGCGACAGCCGAGGAGATCGATGGCCGTCTTCCGCTCGGCGTCGCGCACTGGCACGAGCACATCAACTTCTGCGGGCCGACGCTCGAGGCGTATCAGAATGGCAGCGCGGCAACCGATGGAGCCTCCACCGCCAAGTGGCTGCGCATCACGTCGCGAGAGGAGTGCACCGCCGCGGGTGGGCGCTTCGTGCCGCGGCTGTTCGGCTGGATGACCCACGCCTACATCTTCGCCGGCGACGACCCGAAGCAGATTTGGGGCGGCGAGGGCAAGCAGCACATGCACTGATGCCCCGGGGACGAATCGTTGTTGCTGACAGCTGCGAGTGGCGAATACCTAGTAGATAAAGACGCGCGTCCCCGTCGGCACATGCTTGTAGAGCCACGCGATGTCGTCGTCGCGGAGCCGGATGCAGCCGTGGGTCGCGGCATCGCCGATCGTATCGAGGTGGGGCGTGCCGTGCAGCAGGTAGCCGTCGCCGAGGTCGAGGCGAAAGCGGCCCAGCTCGCCCTCGACGCGGCGGTTGCGCGAGCCGACGGGCGGAATGAAGAGCGTGCTGTCGAAGACGATCTCCTCGTCCGTCGGGAGCGACATCCATCCCGCGTCCGCGCGCGCGACGCCAACGAGGCCTCGCCTCACGACGAGCTGGCTTCCATCGGAGAGCCACGTCGTGCTGTCGGGCCGGAGGTAGGCGAGGCGGAGACCGCGCTCCTTGGCCACTTCAGCGTAGTGCCACACGGGCGGCGTCCACATCGGCGATCGCACCTTCGACAACACGACGCGACGCCCGCGGGGCGTGTCGAACGTCCAGCTCCGGTCCTCGAACGAGAGCGTCGTGCGCTTGGCGACGGAGACCGGCGCGGCGAGGATCGTGTCGGCAGTGCCGCGAATCACCCACAGACGCCGATCGAACAGCGAAACGACGACGCGAAATCCGCGCGCGCGATCAGCCACGTCGCGAGCCGCGATCCAGTCCAGCGAGTCGGCCTCGGAGCGTGGTGCGCCGTGTACGCCGAGGGCTGCGCTATCGGCACCGCCCGCGACCGTGTCCGGTCGCGTCGTGTCACGCACGACGCTTTCGCGAACGGCGATCGCGCGGAGCTGGCCGACGCGCGCGGCGGCTCCCTTTTGGGCGAGCATCGAGTCGATCGCGGCAAGGCGGACAGAATCGGCGCGCCGATTGTCCCCCTGCCCGCGTACGACGGCGGGAGCGAGCACGAGGAGCAGCGCCGCGCCGTAGCGCGCCGCAACCTGGGCCGCCGCCCTGACCGTCCCTCGATCGTCCCGACACTTCATTGCGCTAGATCCCCGTTCACCCGCACAAGGGCAAGATTGCCACCAGCGCCGTTGGCGCCAATTTCGGTGCAGCAACCGCCCACAATCTCGAATAACTTGCTCGCCAACGCCATACATCGCCCGGAGGAGATTCATGCGAGTGTCAATCACGGCAATTACGCTCGCGCTTGGAGTCTCGGTCGCGAGTGCGCAGAAAGCACCGCCTGCGCCAAAAGCGGAGCGCGCACTCCTCCAGCTAGAGGACGACTGGACTCGCGGCCTCATCCGGCGGGACGCGGCGCTGTTCCGTCGGCTGATCGCCCCGCGTTGGGTATACACTGACGAGCGCGGCACGTTCAACCGGGAGCAGGTGATCGCCGAGTACACCACGGGGAACGACACCGTGACATCGGCGTCGAACGAGGGGATGAAGGTGAATGTCTACCGCGATGCCGCGGTCGTGACGGGCATTTTGGTGACGACCGGTCGGGGATCGAGCGGCCCCTTCCAGCACCGCTACCGCTATACGGACACGTGGGCCCGACTCGCGGGCCGATGGCAATGTGTCGCGTCGCAGGATTTTGACATACCGCGGTGATCGGTGCTCGGTGATCGGTGCTCGGTGCTCGGTGCTCGGTGCTCGGTGATCGGTGCTCGGTGATCGGTTAGGGGGCCGCGCGGCGCCGAGAGAAAGCCGAGTGCCGGTCGCATTCATTCTCGGGAGGTGCAGTGAAGGAGGATCTACTGGATCAACGGTTCAGTGAGTTCTTGAACGCGCTCGTCAAGATCGTGCGCGAACGCGGGCGCGATCCGACGGTCGCAATTCGTGCGATGCCCGGGCGACGCATCAGCTGCTCGCTCGATCCGGTCGTCGCCGGCGGCTGGACCACGTGGACGCTGTCCCCGGAGATGCTATCGGGGAGCGAGCCAGGCGATCTGGCGAAGCAGCTGGCCGGCGCCTGGGACGCGACGCTCGAGCGAAGGCGATCTGCCGGTGCTGGGTGAACGCAGCGCGCGTCGCCCTTCCCTATTGATCGGTGATTTGGAGCGCTTCCTCGACCCAGCCGCGCAGCAGACCGTCGGGCACGTCGGCCCAGCTGCCGGGCAGGCGCAGCGACTGGCGCTGGGCGCCGGAGCATTCGAAGCGGACGAGCTCGTGCTCCCAGTTGATCGCCTCACGCAGGGAGCGCGGTCGCGGCTCGGTCGCCGAGAGGTAGCACGTCCGGCCATCAGTCAATCGCAGCGGACGCGTGTGCATCAGTAGACCGCGGAACGGAATGGCATCGACTCAAATCTACAACAGGGGGCGTTACGGCATACGTCAACTTTCTCTTCCGCGTCGAGAACGAGGTAATCGAGACCTTCCGCGCCGCCGACGCGCGCGCGCCGCAGTCGGCGATCGTGCCGCCGGACTGGACCATGCGGCCGAAGCGCCAGACCTTCGCGCGCTTCGTGCGAAAGCGGGCAATCGTGCCCATCGGAGACGGGCGCTTCTATCTCGACGAGCCGCGTTGGGCGCAGTACTCGCGCAACCGGATGCGCGGACTGGCCCTCTATTGCGCCATAGTCGTGGTGGTGGTGATCACGCTGATCGTCATCATGCCCTAGCGGCAAGACGGCCTCACGTCCGCCGTGCGACCACGATCAATCGACCCGCCCATAGGCTGAGGGCGGCGGCCGCGAGCGTGACGAGCAGGAAGAACGGCTCTGTCGCCAGCCGCGAGCCTTCCTCGATCACGCGCCATACGTGCACCAAGGCGAGCAAGGCAAAGACGACGCCCGTGGTCATGACATACGCCTTCATCGCTGGTCTCCCTCTGATTCCGGTTTGCCATACAATGCGATGCCGCGGCGAAGGTCGCTACGGACTCTCCTGGTAACTTGCGGCATGGCAAGCGCGGCGACCGCGGAATGGCTGTGGGGCTGGGACCCAACGCCCGGCATCGTGTCCGTCTACGCGGATCACGAGGGGCGGGCCGTGGTCTGGCGCCGCATCGCCGCGACGGGCGCACTCGTGCGCGAGGAGCTGCGGTTTCGTCCCTGGCTCCTCCTCGATCGCCTCGACGATATGCGGCACCTCGGCGCCGCGCTCGGTCACGAAGACAGTGCCGCGGCGCGCATCCGCTTTCGCGAGCTCGACGGGCCTGGCGCGCTGCGCTATCTCGTCACCGCCGACGACGGGCGTGCGCTCGCGTCCGCCGTTCTGCGCGGCGCATCCGAACGGCTCGGCAAGCGCGTCGGCCACCTGAGCGAGCTGCAACACGAGAGCGTGCTCGCGCTGGCGCCCGAAGAGCAATATCTCGTGGCCACGGGGCGCACGTACTTTCGCGATCTCTCGTTCGATCAAGTGCATCGTCTGCAGTTCGATCTCGAGACGACCGGCCTCGACGCGCGGCGCGATCGCATCTTCATGATCTCCATTCGCTATCACACAGGCGAGACGGAAGTGCTCGAGGCAGCGGGTGCCGGCGCGGACGCCGAGGCGGAACTGATTCGCCGCTTGGTCGACCGCGTCCGTGCCGCCGATCCCGACGTGATCGAGAATCACAATCTCCACGGCTTCGACCTGCCGTTCCTCGACCGCCGCGCGCGCACGCTCGGCGTCGCGCTCACGCTCGGCCGCATTGCAAGTGCGGGGCTCGGACAGCGCGCGGCGCGCCGGGGCGCGCCTCGTAATGCGGTCGGCGGCGATGCGGCCGACCGCCGCCGCGTGCGATTCGTGGCGCCCGGTCGCGAGCTCATCGACACGCTCGACGCGGTGCGCCGGCACGATTTCTCGACGCGCGAGTTCCCCGGCCATGGTCTCAAGGTCGTGGCGCGGCACCTCGGCATCGCCGCGCCCGATCGCGAATACATTCCGGGCGCCGAGATTTACTCGACGTACCGCACCGATCCGGAGCGCGTCCGCCGCTACGCCACCGACGACGTCGAAGAGGTGGCCGCGCTGTCGCGCGTGCTCGGCGGCGCCGCGTTCGCCCTGGCGCAGATGGCGCCCCGGCGCTACGAGCGTCTCGCCGATGCTGGCGCGGCGACGGGCGTGATCGATCCGCTCCTCGTGCGCGCGTACCTGCGCGCCGGAGCGGCATTGCCGGCGCACGAGGAGAGCGACGGCACGCTCGACAACGGCGCCGCGCTGCACCTGTTCGCGACGGGTGTCGCGCATCGCGTCGTGAAAGCGGACGTCGCCAGCCTCTACCCGTCGTTGATGCGCGCCTATCGGATCGGTCCCGCACGCGACCGGCTCGGCGCCATGCTCGCGCTCGTCGATGGGCTCGTCGAGCGCCGGCTCGAGGCGAAGCCGAGCGCGCGCGCGGCGCCGCCGGGCTCGGCGGAACGTCACACACACGAAGCGATGTCGGCCGCGCTCAAGATCGTCGTCAACTCGGCGTACGGATATCTCGCGGCCGGCGGCGGCCTCACGCGATTCGCCGACGTGCACGCGGCCAACGAAGTGACGCGACGTGGCCGCGAGGTACTCGCGTTGCTCTGCCGGGAGCTCGCCGCGCGCGGCGTAACGCTGCTCGAGGCCGACACCGACGGCGTCTACTTCGCGGTGCCGGAGACGTGGACCGACGCCGACGAGCGCCGCGTGGTGGCCGAGGTCGCGGCGCTGTTGCCGCCGCTCGTGCAGCTCGAGCTGGATGGACGCTATGCGGCGATGCTGTCGCACGAGCCGAAGAACTACGCGCTCCTCGGCTACGACGGCACGCTGCTGCTGCGCGGCGTCGCCTTCCGCTCTAGCCGCTCCGAGCCGTTTGGCGACGCCTTTTTGCGTTACGTCATCCAGCGATTGCTGGTCGGTGATGTCGCCGCCGTTCGCGCGCGCTACGTGCAAACCGTTGCCGCGCTGCAGGCGCGCGCGCTACCGACGTTCGATGTCGCGTCGCGCGTGCGGCTCACGAAATCGCCAGACGCGTATCTCGCCAAGAGGGGCTCGCGCCGGGAGCTGCCGTATGAGGCGCTGCTCGCCCGCGGACAGACGACGTGGTCGGTCGGCGAGAAGATCCGTGTGTATCGCAAGTCGAACGGCGACGGCGGCGTGGTGACGTCGTCGGACGATGACACGGCCGGCGAGGCGAAATCCGGTCTGCGCGACTACGACATCGACTATTACGTGCGGCTCTTGCGAACGACCTACGCCGAGCGGCTCGCGCGCGCGTTCACGCCGGAGGACTTCGCCGCGGTGTTCGCG
>JBDUCS010000379.1:0-3696 GCA_040003335.1 Gemmatimonadaceae bacterium
GGCCTCGAGCGCACCGTCGCCTGGATCTGCGGCACGCCGCACATCCGCGAGGTGATCGCCTTCCCGCGGATGATGAACCGGCTCCGTCCCTGACAGGCGGTGATTGGAGATCGGTGTTCGGTTGAACGGCGGCTCCCGGTCGCGCGCCGCACCGAGCACCGGACCTCGAGCTCCGATCACCGAGTCGCCCGGGTTTCGTTCAGGTCACGCCTCGCCGCTAACGTGCACCCTGCACAACGAGCGCGGGGGGCGCATGGGCTCGATCGGATTTCGGAGAACAGCGGTGACGATGGCCGCGAGTCTCTTCGTCGCTTTCCTTTCCGGGTGCACGGTCTACGCCGCGCCACCGAGCAATCGCGTCGCCGCCGGCGCTCCGGTGCGCATCACGTTCGGTCGCCCGCAAACGGTATTTCTCCTGTCGAGCGGCGGCCCTTGGCTACCGGACTCCGGCGTGGTCGAGCTCTTCGGCGACGCGACGCGGTCGAGCGGCGACACGCTTGAAGTGAGCCGTGCGGCGCTCTCGCACCGAGGTCGGCGTGAAGAGCCATGTCTGTGCACCGTGCGCATCGTCCGCGATGCGGGATCGAGCATGCGCGTCGAAGAGCGCGCGGACGCGACGAGCGTTGCCCTGTTCGCAGGCGGCGCGGCGCTCGCCGGCGCCATCTGGTTCGTGCTTCACAGCGTCTTCCGCGACGCTCGCTGAGCGGCGATGACCGGTGATGCCTACGACCTGAGCGCCGACCACCGATCACCGCCCACTGCGCTTCACCTCGTCCCACAGCGCATCGAGTCGCGCCAGGCCGGCGCTCTTGACGTCGATGCCGCGCTCGCGCGCCATCGACTCGACCGCTTGAAAACGGCGCGCGAACTTGGCGTTCGCCTTGTCGAGCGCCAGCGACGCGTGCACGCCCGACTTGCGCGCCAGATTCACCACGGCGAACAAGAGATCGCCGATCTCCTCTTCGAGCTCGGCGTGGCGCGCGTCGAGCACCGGCGCGCCGCTCGGGCCGGGGGTCGCCGGCGCGACGCTGAGCTGCTCGCGCACCTCTGCCAACTCCTCCTCCACCTTCGCCGCCGGCCCGTCGACCGTCGGCCAGTCGAAGCCGACACCAGCCGCGCGCTCCTGCAACCGGTGCGCGCGGTGCAGCGCCGGCAGTGCGACCGGGAGGCCGTCGGCAATCGACACGCGCTTCTTCGCCTTCATCCGCTCCCACGGCTCCTTCGCGCCGTCGCCGTAGAGATGCGGGTGGCGGCCCTTCATCTTCGTGATCAATGCGCCGGCGACGTCGCGAACGTCGAACGCGCCGCGCTCCTCGGCCATCACCGAATGAAAGAGCACCTGCAACAGCACGTCGCCGAGCTCTTCGCGCACGAGGCGGTCGTCACCGTCACGCAGCGCATCGTCGAGCTCGTGCGCTTCCTCGATCAAATACGGCCGCAGCGATTCGTGCGTCTGCGCGGCGTCCCAGTCGCAGCGCGCGCGCAAATCGCGCATCAGCGCGAGCGTGTCGTCGAGCGTCGGGCGTGGTGAATCGTCTTGCACGGGCTCCTCTCGGCCGGTAGCTTTTCGCGCATCGGATGATGCTTGAATGTATACGACCATGACGCGCGCCTGGGTCGACATCGACCTGGGCGCGTTATCGCGAAATGGAGCCACGTTGGCGGCACGCGCAGGCGTGCCGCTTCTCGCGATGGTCAAGGCCGACGCGTACGGGCTGGGCGCGGTACCGGTGGCGCGCGCGCTCGAGCCGCTCGCGCCGTGGGGCTACGGCGTCGCCACGGTCGGCGAAGGCGTCGCGCTGCGCGACGCCGGCATCACCCACCCGATCGTCGTCTTCACGCCCCTTCTCGATGGCGAGCTGCGCGCGGTGCGCGGTGCCGCGCTGCGCCCGCTCCTTTCGCGCGCTGAAGACATTCGTGCGTGGCGCTCGGTCGGCGGCGGTCCGTGGCATTTGGGCGTCGACACCGGAATGAGCCGCGCCGGCGTGCGGTGGGACGTGATGGACAGCGTGATCGATGAAGTGCGCGCTTCGCCACCGGAAGGCGCCTGCACGCACCTCCACTCGGCGGAGCGTGACGACAGGAGCGCCGCGCGGCAGGAGGGTCGCTTTGGCGACGCTATCGCGCGGCTTCCGGCTCGGCCGCCGCTCCTCCATGCGGAAAACTCGGCCGCGATCGCGCGGCGTGCGCGCTCGCACTGGGATCTCGTGCGGCCCGGCGTCTTTCTTTACGGCGTCGGCAGCGGAGCGGGCGCGGCGGTCGAGCCGGAGCCGGTGGTGCGTCTCGCGGCGCGCGTGGTCGACGTGCGTGCGGTGGCGGCGGGGGAGACGGTGAGCTACGCGGCGACCTTCACGGCGGCGGGCGCGCGGCGGGTCGCGACGCTGGCGATCGGATACGCGGACGGGTACGTGCGCGCGTTGGGCAATCGCGGCCGCGTGATCGTCAACGGACGCGTCGCGCCGGTGGTCGGCGTGGTGACCATGGACATGACGATGATCGATGTGACGGACGTGCCGTGCGCGATCGGCGACACGGCGACGCTCGTGGGAACGAGCGGCGGCGTCGCCCTCTCGGTCGAGGACGTGGCGCGCGACGCCGGGATGTCGCCGTACGAGCTCCTGACCGGACTCCGCGGCCGGCTTGCGCACGTCTATCACGGCGCGGCGGGCGCATGAGCGCCCGCCGCGCCGTGATACTCGTGCTCGACGGCGTCGGGATCGGTGCCGCGCCCGATGCCGCCGACTACGGCGATGTCGGCAGCGACACCCTCGGCAACATCGCGCGCGCGGTCGGCGGACTCGACCTGCCGAACCTCGCCCGTGCCGGACTCGGCCGCATCACGCCGCTCGCGGGCGTCGCGCCCGATCCGTCGCCACTCGGCGCGTGGGGATCGATGCGGCCTGCGTCGGCCGGAAAGGACAGTATCGCCGGCCACTGGGAAATCGCCGGGGTGCATCTCGCGCGTCCATTTCCGACGTATCCCGCCGGTTTCCCCGCCGGCGTGATCGAGGACTTCGCGCGAGCCACCGGCCGCGCCGTCATCGGCAACGTTGCCGGAAGCGGCACGGCCATTCTGGATCGGTTCGGGCCGGAGCATCTGCGCACCGGCGCATGGATCGTCTACACGTCGGCCGATTCGGTTTTCCAGGTCGCGGCCGAGGAGACGGTCGTGCCGCTCGACGAGCTCTACCGTGCGTGCGAGGTGGCGCGGGCGATGCTGATCGCGCCGCACGACGTGTCGCGCGTCATCGCGCGGCCGTTCCGACTCGAGGGCGGCGAGCTTCGGCGCACGGCCAACCGCCGCGATTTCTCGATCGCGCCCACGGCCGAAACGCTGTTGGACGCGCTCGCCGCGCGCGGAGTCGAGCGCCGGGGCGTGGGCAAGATCGACGATCTCTTCGCGAAACGGGGCATCACGTCCACGCATACCGAGAACAACGAGGCCGGTCTCGCGGCGATGCACGAGGCGCTCGCCAGCATGGAAGGTGGGCTCCTCTTCGCCAACCTAGTAGACTTCGACCAAGCGTGGGGGCACCGAAACGACGTCGTGGGGTTTCATGACGGACTTCGCGCGTTCGACCACGCCGTACCCGGCTTGCTGCACGCTCTGCGAGAGGATGATCTGCTCTTCATTACGGCCGACCATGGAAACGACCCGACGACGCCGTCGACCGACCACGCGCGCGAGCGAGTGCC
>JBDUCS010000087.1:0-12387 GCA_040003335.1 Gemmatimonadaceae bacterium
CGGCGATCTCGAGTATGCTCGAGCGCGAGATCGAGCGCTCGACCGGCGAGGTCGTGCGCCCCAATGACGCGCTGACGCGGTCGCGGCTGCGGCTCGCCGCCGAGCGCGCGAAGCAAGCGCTCACGCTCGCCGCGACGACTACCGTCGCGCTCCCGCAGCTCGACCTCGGCTCGCGGACGCCGTTCGACGTCTCGTTCGACGTGACGCGGGAGCAGATGGAAGCGTGTGCCGCTCCGACGATCGCGCGCGCACGCGCGATCACCGAGCGCGCCGTGACGCAGATCGCCGGACTCGACTGGAGCGAGATCGATGAAGTAGTGCTCGTCGGTGGCCAGACGCAGATGCCCGCCGTGCAGCGCGACGTCGCCGCGTTCACGGGGAAGGCGCCCAAGGTGAGCGACCGGCCGCAGACGGCGATCGCCCTCGGCGCCGCCGTGTACGCGCGCATACTCAGCCAGGGCGCGGCGAAATTCGCGGAGCAGGCCCTCACCAACACCATCGCGCTCGCGCTCGGCATCCGGCTCGCCGATGGCTCTTTCCGCAAGATCGTCAATGCGAATGTGACCATTCCCCATCACAGCCCCGACATCTCCGTGATGACGACGAACGACAATCAGACGGAGATCATGGTGGAGGTGCTGCAGGGCCGCGACGACGTGACGCGCGCCGAGGACTGCGTGTCGCTCGGCAGCATTCGCATGGAGGTGCCCCCGGCGCCGGCCGGCCAGAATCGCTATGGGGTGCAGTTCGACGTCGAGGCGAACGGAACGATGACCGTTACGGTCACCGACCCGCGCCGCAACCGGTCCGAGCCGCTGACCATCGGTGACAAGGCGTTGGTCGTGTACCGGGGGAAGGCCACGGTCTAACTACAAAACGAATCACGAAAAGACGAAAACGGCGCGCGCGATCTCGACCACGCTTCCGTCTTTTCGTGTTTCGTTGTGCAGCGCGCCGTTCACTTCTTCGTGGACTTCGCGGGGGTCTTCGGCAGTCCAGCCGTGTCCCGAAAGACCATCGTCTGCCCCTCGTACCCGAACTTGAGCCCGGCGGTCGACTCGACGGCGGCAATCGCGTCGGGCATCGACTCCATGCTCGCCTTCATCGTGACCGTGCGGCTGAAGAGCGATGTGTCCTTGACATAGATCTCTTTTCCGTACCAGCGCTTCATCTGCGCCAGCACGCGCTTGAGCGGCGTCTTGTCGAAGACGACGAAGCCGTCGGCCCAGCCCACCGCCTCGTCGAGAGCCGTCGCCGAAGGCTCGGCGGTCGATCCGTCGGGGGCGACGGCGAGGTCGTGCGGCGCGTCGAGCGCTTTTGTCTCGGTGCTCTTCACCGTCACGTGCCCGTCCCGCACCTTCACCGTCACGACCGAATCGGTGGCGTAGGCGCGCACGGTGAACGCCGTGCCGGTCGCCGTGATCATCGCGTTCTTCGCGCGGACGATGAAGGGGAGTGATTGACCGGGCGCGACGGTGAAGGTCGCCGAGCCGTCGATGCCGACGGCGCGCACTGTCTTGTTGAAGCCCGACGCGACACGAATCTTTGTCTCGGCGCCGATGCGCACAGTGCTGCCGTCGTCCAGGCGCACCTCGCCCATCTGCCCGTTGCCCGTCTGCAGCAGGTGCGCATCGTTCGCGTCGATCGCTTGACCGACGGCGGTGTCGGCGGTCGCCCGATCGGCCATCTTCACGGCGCCGAACACCACGCCCGCGACGACGACGACGCCGACGACCGGAATTATCCACGAGGGACGCTTTCCCATTTCGGCCACGTGCGACGCCGTGGCGTGGCGCGAGTGCTCGCTCATCTCGCGCGCGATCTCCTCCGCGCTGTGCGTCTCGGCGTGCAGCGCCGCGTGGATCTGCGCCCACGCAACGTCGACCGGGGGCGCCGCATGCGGCGCGTGCTTTTTGCCGGGCGCGGCATCGTGGTGCACCACCGCCCGACGGCTCTGCCGATGCACCGCCCCGTCGTGCACGCAGGAGTGCAAGAACTTCTGCAGCTCCTCCGGCGACGTGAACTTCTCTCGGTCGCGCCACACGCGAGCGAACGCGCTCTCGACCGTCTTCGCCGCGATCGCCGGCTCGTTCAGCACGGCGTTCGCTTCGGCCGTCAACAGTGCGTACTGCTCGTGAAAGACGCGCTCCAGCGCTTGTTCGTCGCCGGCGCGCAGGTTGGAGAGAACGTCGGGGGTGATCGGGGGTGCGTCGGTCGGCATAGCGACCTCCGGGTCGCGAGCGGGCTGTAAGGATGGGCTCGGCGGATGACATGCGCCCGCCGGCCCGCACGCGCAAGGGGCGGCGATGCCCTATTTCGCGGCGGCCTTCACGGACCAATGCGCGTCGCGGAGCTGCCACTCGTTTCCACGGTGCTCGGCGAGGCCGGTGAAATAACCCGTCTCATCCGAGCGGTGGCCCGCGGTGTCCGTGCGCACCTCGTGATACGGGGACGCGATCATCGCCAAGCCCGGCGCCAATGCGTCGACGCGAATGTCGCCGTTCCAGGTGATCTCGATCTGACGGATCGTCGGCGCGAAGGCTTTCACGAAGCGGTCCGCGACCTCCGGTGACGGGAAGACGAGCTCGCCCTCCGACACCATGAAGAACTCCCGGCCGCGCACGAAGTGCGGGAGCCAGGCGACGGGCCCGCCGCGCGCGATGTCGTTCGACACCGTGCTCATCAACGCTCGGACACTGTCGCCGATCGCCTCCGCGTGCGCCGCGGCGAGCGCGCCCGCGGCCCGCCTCTCGCCCGGAGAATCGGCGCGGCAGCCGACGACGGCAACCGAGAGCAGCACGAGTACAGGCACGCGAGACATGCCGGTCTCCGGATCAGAAGGGATGAGTTGGCATCGATTGGTATATGTGCCGCAGAGTCGTGTGGATCAAGCCGGACTTGTCTGATCCAGACGGATGCGCACCCGCGTCCAGACCGCTGGACATTCATCCGTCATAGATGCGGCCAGGACCGGGCGCCCGTCCATTCAAACCAAATCGCGGACGACGTTGTCCCTCCTTCAGACTATCTGAAGGAGAGACGATGTCCGATGACCGGTCCGAGCTGCTTCAGGGCACGCTGGAGATGCTCGTTCTCAAGACGCTTGCCCTCGAGCCGATGCACGGCTGGGGGATCGCGCAGCGCATTCAGCAGATGTCGAGAGACGTCTTTCTCGTCACGCAGGGGTCGCTCTATCCGGCCCTCGTGCGCATGCGGCGCCGCGGCTGGATCACGCCCGCGTGGCGCACGACCGAGAACAACCGCCGCGCCCGCTACTACGAGCTCACCGCCGCCGGCCGGCGCCAGCTCGCCGCGGAGCGCATTACGTGGCACCGCGCATCGCGGGCGGTGAATTGGATCATGGACGCCCGTTGGGCTCCGACCGGAGGCGCGGCATGACCGGATTTCGCGATGTCGTCGAGCGTTTGCGCGCGCTCGTTTTTCGCTCGCGCGAGGATCGCGACCTCGAGGAGGAGCTGCGCTTTCACGTCGACATGGAATCCGCGCGCAACCGGCTAGCGGGGATGACCGAGGTCGAGGCGCGCCGGAGCGGCCTCGTCGCGCTCGGCGGCATCGAGCGCACGAAAGAGGAGGTGCGCGACGCGCGCGGTACCCGGCTGCTCGAAGACTGCGTGAGCGACTTCGGCTACACGCTACGCGCCCTGCGCCGCAGTCCCGGCTTCGCGCTGGTCGCCATCCTCACGCTGGCGATCGGCATCGGCGGCACGACTGCGGTGTTCAGCGCTGTCGATGCGGTGCTGCTGCAGCCGCTGCCGTACCAACAGCCGGGACAGTTGGTCCGACTCTACACGAACTACGGCAAGGGGGCGCCGGACGAGCACGGCTTCGTGACGCCCGTGCACTTCGTCGAGTACCGCGCGCGGGCGTCGGCGTTCGCGTCGATGGCGGCCATTCTCACCTACAACGAGACGGGCGCCGACATCGGTACCGGCGCCGACGTACGGCGCATCCGCCTGCTGCCGGTGAGCGCCGACTACTTCGATGTCATCCGGGTACGGCCGATGCTCGGACGCGCTTTCGAACGCGAGTCGGAGAACGGTGCACACGACGTCGTGCTGAGTCACGCGTTGTGGAGCGAGCACTTTCATGGCGATCCCGACGTCGTCGGGCGCGTGCTGACGATGAACGGCGCGCCCTATACGATCACGGGCGTGATGCCGGCTGGGTTCGCCGATCCGCTCGCCGGCGCCATTGACGCCTGGGTTCCGATGGATCTGACCCCGGCCAAGGACGCGAGCAACGCCGGGAATCATTATCTCAGCATCGTCGCGCGCCTGCGTCCGGAGACCGCACTCCCGCGCGCGCAGGCCGAGCTCGACCTGCTGAGCACGTCGATCGAGAAGCAATATCCTGACGCGAAGGACCAACGCGCGCGAATCTATCCCTTGAAGGAGGACATCGTCGGCTCGTCGGCGAAGGCGCTGCAGATCATGCTCGGCGCCGTCGGATTGGTGCTCGTGCTGGTCTGCGTGAACATCGCCAACCTTCTCCTCGTACGCGGCTCCGAGCGCGCGCGTGAGTTCGCGCTCCGCTCGGCGCTCGGCGCCGAGCGCGCCCGTCTCGTGCGGCAGCTGCTGATCGAGAGCCTCACGCTGGCGATCGCCGGCGACGTCGCCGGTCTGATCGTCGCGCGCATCGTGATGTCGGCGATCGTCGCGCTCGGCGCGGGCTCCTTCCCGCGGCTCACCAGCTTGACGCTCGAGCCGCGCCTTCTCGCTTTTTCGCTCGTCGTCGCCACCGCGAGCGCGCTGGCGTTCGGCTTGGCGCCGGCCAGGCGCGCGGCGCGCACACAGCCGAGCGATGTGCTGCACGGTGAAGGACGCGCGGCGACCGGCGGCGGCGCGCAGCTCCGGCTGCGCGACTGGCTCGTCGTCTCACAGGTGGCGGTCGCCTTCGTGCTTCTCGTCGGCGCGGGTCTCCTCCTCGCCAGCTTCCAACGTATTCGCGACACCGAGCTCGGCGTGAAACCGAACGGCGTGATGGTGTTCGAGCTGCACCTGCCGGACGCGCGATACGATTCGACCGCGCGCGCCCGATTCTACGAGACGTTCGCGAAGGCGATCGAGGCGCTGCCCGGCGTGAGCGTGGCCGGCGGCATTTCCCGGCTCCCGGCGACGGGACCGTACCATCAGTGGGGCGCGATGCCGTACTCGGGACCGATGGCGAATGTGAAACAGAACTGGTGCTGCTCGGAGAATCGCGTCGTCTCAGGCGACTACTTCCGCGCGGCCGGAATTCCCCTCGTCGACGGACGCGTCTTCGACGCGCGCGATGATGTGGCCGCCCCCGAGCGCATCGTCGTGAGCCAGAGCCTCGCCAAATGGTACTTTCCCGGCGTGAGCGCGGTCGGCCAGCGCGTGCGCGCGGGGAGCCGGATCAGCGAGGTGATCGGCGTCGTTGGTGACGTCGCGATCGACGCCGAGGGCACGCCCGATCGCTATACCTATCACGCGCATACGCAGTTCGCCGGCGATCGTAACTGGGCGCTGACGCAGCTCGTGCGCGCGAGCGGCGCGCTGGAGCCGCTGCGCGCCGAAGCGCGGCGCACGCTCGCATCACTCGACCCGCAGCTCGTGATGTTCAAGCCGACGACGCTCGCCGAAGCGATCGGGCGCGGCGAAGCGCAGCGCGTCTTCACACTTCGCATCCTCGCGAGCTTCGCGCTCGTCGCGCTCGCCCTCGCCGCGCTCGGCCTGTTCGGCGTGCTGTCGTACGGCGTGCGGCTGCGGTCGCGTGAGTTCGGCATTCGCATGGCGCTCGGCGCCGAGCGGGGCACGATTCGCCGCATGGTATTGTGGCAAGGGCTGACCGTTACGGCCATCGGCATCGCCGTCGGCCTTGCAGGGGCGGTGGCGCTGTCGCGCCTGATGGCGACGGTGCTGTTTCGCGTCAGCCCCCTCGACCCAACGGTACTGGCGGGGGCGGCGGCGTTCATGGCGATCGTTGCTGGCGTTGCAGCGTACGTGCCGGCGCATCGGGCGACGGGAGTGGAGCCTCGATCGGCACTGCAGTAGCGATTTTTCACTGGCGGTACGGCGTGAATGCGCGTGGTGCGGCCGATGCAGCTGGCGCTCGGGATAGCGCTGACCGTCGCGCGCAGTACTGTATCTGCATGACGAAGACAGACGCGGCAAAGCCGGAATCGAGCGAAAAGCAGCTCGCCCGCTTCCTCGCCAAGTTCAATCCTCCCATCGGGACCCTCACCCGCGCCATCCGCCGCGCGTTACGCGCGCGGCTTCCTCACGCGATCGAGTTGGTCTACGACAACTACAACTTTTTCGTCATCGGATTCGGTCCGACCGAGCGGCCGTCGGAGGCAATCCTCTCGATCGTCGTCGCGCCGCGGACGGTCTCGATCTGCTTCCTCCGCGGCGTCGATCTCCCCGATCCGCATGGGCTGCTCCAAGGCGCCGGGAACCAGGTGCGCCACGTTCGCATTGCGTCGGCGGCCGACCTCGATACGCCGCCGTTGCGGGCGCTGATCACGGCGGCGGTCAAGAACGCGGATCCGCCGTTCGACCGCGCCACCGCGCACCGGTTGGTCATCAGGTCGATATCCGCGAAGCAGCGTCCGCGCCGCCCCCGTGCCGCGCCGCCTATTCGGCGCGCAACGCAATAGCCGGCGCGACGCGGCTTGCCCGGTGAGCCGGTGCCCAAGCCGCGACGAGCGCCACCGTCGCCAACAGCATCGCGACCGAGGCGAACGTGAGCGGATCCGTTGCCGTCACCCCAAACAGGAATTGCGCGATCAGCCGCGTCGCGGCGAGCGAGCCGAGCACGCCGAGCGCGACACCCGGAGCAATGAGCCGCGTCGCCCAGCGTAGTATCATCCGCACCACATCGCCCGGTCCGGCGCCGAGGGCCAGGCGGATGCCGATCTCGTGCGTGCGCTCGGTCGCCGCGTACGCGAGCACGCCGTAGATCGCGATCGCCGCGAGCACAAGCGCGACAACGGAGAACGTCCCGATCAGCCGCGTTTGAAACAGCGATTCGCCCGTCGTCGATGCGACGGCGTCGGTCATCGTGCTGATTGCCCCGATCGGCAGGTCGGCGTCGGCATGGCGAAGCGCGGCGCGTACCCCACCGGCCAGCAAGAGCGGATCCGTCGACGCCCGCACCACAAAGGTCATGTTCTCGAGCCAAAATCGCTGCGGGACCTGCGAATAGTGCTCATAGATGGCGGCATCGCGCGGTGACTTCACGTCCCGCTGCACGACGTCGTCGACCACGCCGACGATGGTCCTCCAGTCTTCGGCCTCGGGATGATCAGCCATCGCGATGCGACGACCGACGGGGTCGGCGCCGCCCGAGAGCTTGCTCGCGACCGATTGGCTGATGATGACCACGGCCGGCGCGCGCGCGTCGTCGTGCGCCGTGAAGCTCCGCCCCCGTCGCATCCGGATGCCCATCGCCGCGAAGTAACCGGGACTCACCAGCATCTTGTCCGCCCAGTTCCCTTTGGAGAGCGCGGGGCCGCCCTCGATCACGAAATTGCCTTGCATCAGCATGCCGCTGAGTGGCCGCCAATCGACGGCTCCGGCCGCGGTCACACCGGGGAGCGCGGCGAGCTCACCGAGCACCTTCGCGTCGAACGCTTGCATCGAAGCCGCATTCCTGTACTTCGCGTTCGAGAGGATGACGCTCGTCGTCAACATCTGCTCGGGCCGGAAGCCGAGCTCGACGGCGCGCAACTCGCGGAAGCTGCGCAGCAACAGGCCGGCGCCGACGAGAAGGACAATCGCCAACGCGATCTCGCCGACGACGAGCACGTGACGCAATGCGCCGTGCCGCGATCCGATCGAGCGCGCGCCGTGACCGATCGCATCGCGCAGCCCGCGCTTCGTCGCGTAGAGCGCCGGCACGAGTCCGAACGCGAGCGCGGTGAAGAGCGAAACAGCGAGGGCGAAGGCGAGCGCGCGCGGATCGACCTGCACCTCGTCGGCGCGCGGAATCGTCCCAGCCGGCGCCAGTGCGAGCAGCAGCCTCACGCCCCACGCGGCGAGGAAGGCGCCGACCATGCCTCCCAAGAGGCCGAGCAGCGCGCTCTCGGTGAGGAGCTGGCGCACGAGTCGCCCGCGACCGGCACCGAGCGCGATACGAACGGCCATCTCACGCTCGCGTGAGGCCGCGCGCATGAGGAGAAGGTTGGCGACGTTGCTGCAGGCGATCGCCAGCACGAGCGTCACGGCGCCCGCGAAGACGACGAGCGACGACTGCACGTTCCCGACGACCATCGTCTTGAGCGGAACGAGCTCTGCCGTCAATTCACTTCGTTTCTGGTCCGGGATCAGCGGGAGCCGTGCGGCGATCGCGGCGAACTCGCGCTCCGCGCGGTCGCGCGCCAGGCCGGGCCTCAGTCGGCCGATGACCGGCATCAGCCGCGTGTTGTGGGGATCGATCGTGATCCGCAGGGGAATCCAGAGCTCGGACTTGTGCGGAAAGTCGAAGCCCGGTGGTGCCACGCCGACCACGGTGCGGCGGACGCCGTCGAACTGCATGACCGAGCCGACGATGCGCTGATCGGCGCCGAAGCGCGTGCGCCAGACGCGATCGCCAAGCACGACGATGTCGTCGCGCCCCGGCGCGTCGTCGCCGGCGAGAAAGGCGCGGCCGTGCTGGGGTCCGGCGCGCAGGACGGCGAAGAAATCCGGCGTGACGGCGGCGCCGGTGAGACGCACCGGGTCGCCAGACCCCGTCATCGTCATGAAAATGCTGGAGTAGCTCGCCGTGCGCTCGAACAGCGGATCCCCCCGGCGATACTCATCGTAGCTCCAGTCGAACATCGCGGCCCGCGGTGAGAACGGTTCCGCCGGCGGCGCGTACGAGAGGGCGACCAGACGCTCGGGTTCGGCGAACGGCAGCGGCCGCAACAGCACGCCATCGATCACGCTGAAGATGGCCGTCGTCGCGCCGATGCCAAGCGCGAGCGTGGCGATGGCGACGGCGGCGAAGCCGCGGCTCCGCCCCAGCGTGCGCACGGCGTAGCGCAGATCGCGTGCGACGTGCTCGGCCCACATCACGCCGCGCGCCTCGCGGCTGTCTTCCTTGATCCGCTCGAGACCGCCGAACGCCACGCGCGCGCGGCGCTCAGCCTCGACGCGCGGCAGCCCAGCGCGCTCGTACTTCTCGGCTTCGTGCTCGAGGTGGAAGCGCAGCTCATCGTCGAGCTCGCGCTCGAGCGCGGCGCGGCGGACGACGGCGCGGGCGCGGTGCCGGAGGTCGGCGACCAGCTGCAGGATGCGAGTGAGCATGCGAGCGACCTCCGTCAGGTCATGTCGAGCACGAGATCGACCGCGACCGTCAGCTTGCGCCAAAGGTCCATCTCGGCGTGGAGCTGTGCGCGTCCGCTGCGCGTGAGCTCGTAAAATTTCGCGCGACGGTTGGTGTCCGACGCGCCCCAGTGCGCCTTGATCCAGCCGCGGCGCTCGAGGCGATGCAGCGCCGGGTACAGCGAGCCCTGCGGGATGGCGAGCGAACCGCGCGTGACGTCTTGGATGCGCTCCGAGACCGCCCACCCGTGCCGCGGCCCGAGCGACACCGCCTTGAGGATGAGCAAGTCGAGCGTACCCTGCGGCAACTCCAACGAATCGGCGTCCACGCCATCTCCCCTTTCGCTTCTACAGGAGACAGGATACGCGGTCTTGTGTAGAAGCACAAGGGGTACGCGCTGGCGCGCCGGACCCTGCCGAGGTATTCAGTGGCATGGCGTGGAACCAGAACTACGACCCGCTGAACAACCACGCGTTCTCGACGCTCGCCGCCGCGCTCCCGCTGATCGCGCTCCTCGGGCTGCTGGCGTCGCGGCGGGTACGCGCGCACTACGCCGCACTGCTCGGGCTCGCCGCCGCGCTCGCGGTCGCGATCGGCGCGATCGGGATGCCGGCGCCGATGGCGCTGCGCGCCGCGGCCCTCGGCGCCGCGTACGGACTGTTCCCGATCGGCTGGATCGTCCTCAACGTCATCTTCCTCTACCAACTCGTGAACGGACGCAAGCTTCTCGACGAGCTGCGCGCCGGTATCACGAGCGTGACCCGCGACCGCCGGCTGCAGCTCCTGCTGATCGCCTTCTCGTTCGGCGCGTTCTTCGAGGGCGCGGCGGGCTTTGGCACGCCGGTGGCCGTGACGGGGGCGCTGCTCATCGGACTCGGTTTCTCGCCGATGCAGGCGTCGGTCTATTCGCTCATCGCCAATACGGCACCGGTCGCCTTTGGTGCGCTCGGTACGCCGATCATCGCGCTACAGGGCGTGACGGGGCTCGAGCTGCATGCGCTGAGCGCCATGGTTGGACGACAGCTCCCGCTGTTCGCGGTGCTCGTCCCCTTCTGGTTGATCTGGGCGTTTGCGGGATTTCGCGGCATGCTCGAGGTATGGCCCGCGGTGCTGGTCGCCGGCGTGGCCTTCGCCGTCCCGCAGTTTCTCGTCTCAAACTTTCACGGTCCGTGGCTCGTCGACATCGTCGCCGCGGTCACGTCGATGGCCGCGCTGACGCTGTTTCTCAGGCACTGGGAGCCGGCGCGGCAGTGGCTCGCCACACTCGGCGATGATGCGGATGGCGGGAAATCGGTGACGATGAACGCGGGCGACGACGCTACCTTCGGATTTCGGGGGGGGGCCCCCACGCCTGACGCGTCCTCACCGCCGACTGCCCGCCTGCGCGCCTGGATGCCGTGGCTCATCCTCAGCGCGCTCGTTTTTGTCTGGGGATTCCCATCGACCAAAGACGCGCTCAATCACCTCTCGGCGCCGAAGCTCGCCGTGCGCGGTCTCGATCATCTCGTCATGCGCATGCCGCCCGTCGTCGCCGCGCCGGCGGGCGAAGCGGCCGTGTTCACCCTCAATTGGCTCTCGGCGACCGGCACGGCGATTCTCGTCGCAAGCCTCATCGCCGGCGCGCTGATGCGCTATACGCCCCGCCAGATGGTGCGCGAGTACGCGCGAACGATCGTCCTCGTCAGGCACTCTCTCCTCACGATCGCCGCGATGCTCGCACTCGGCTACACCGCCCGGTACTCGGGGCAGGACGCGATTCTCGGCCTCGCCTTCGCACGAACGGGCGTGCTCTATCCGTTCTTCGGCGCGCTTCTCGGTTGGCTCGGCGTCGCACTCACCGGATCCGACACGTCGTCGAACGTGTTGTTCGGCAGTCTGCAGCGCGTGACGGCGCAGCAGGTCGGCGTGAGCCCCGTCCTGATGGCGGCCGCAAACAGCTCGGGCGGCGTGATGGGCAAGATGATCGACGCGCAGAGCATCGTCGTCGCCAGCACCGCGACGCGATGGTACGGATCGGAGTGGCGCATCTTGCGCTACGTATTTCGGCACAGCCTAGCGCTCGCGGCACTCGTCGGCGTCGTCGTAATGCTGGAAGCGTATGTCTGGCCGTTCACGCTCCTCGTCGTGCGATAACGCGCACACCACTCGCGGCGAACCTCTATCGCGACGCGCCGGGCCGTCGCATTCTCTGGTGCGCTCCGCGCCCCCGGATGAGAACTCGCTCATCCGCTCCGCACCGCGCAACGACTTCAGGCGGGATCCGACGCGGAGTCAGACCAAACGCGCGCGAGTCCCGCCACGCACGGACGCTGACCACAGGTCAGCCTCACGACTCCGGCGCCGCCGGAAGGGAGTGTTCATGGCAGCCAGAAAGAAGCGTGGTTCGGCATCGACCAAGGCCGGTGCCGACAAACGGTCGGCCGCCAAGCGCACCGCCGCGGCCGAGCGCTCCTCGCCGTTGCCCGCGCAACGCAGCTGCGGCACGATGTCGAGTCACATGCGGCTCCTCGAGATGTATCCGTCGTTCCGCGATCGTCTGTTCAAGCTGGAGATGCAGACGGAGAAGTTCCGCTCGGGCGCGCTCCGGGTCACGACCGCGCCGATCGTCACGATCAAGGTTGTCGTCAACGTCGTCTACAAGGATCCGTCACAGAACATCTCCGATGCGCAGATCAAGAGCCAGATCGCGGTGCTCAACCGGGACTACCGCGCGACCAATCCCGACAAGAGCAAAGTCCCGATTCCGTTCAAGGGGCTCGTCAGCGACTCGCGCGTGCAGTTCAAGCTCGACCGCATCCGGCGTGTCTTGACGACGAAGACGTCGTTCAGCGACGACAACGGCGTGAAGAAGGCGTCGACGGGCGGCGTCGCGCCGATCGACACCAAGAAGTACCTCAACATGTGGGTTTGCGCCCTCGGTGGCGGCCTGCTGGGCTACGCGCAGTTCCCCGGCGGACCGGCGGCGACCGACGGAGTCGTGATCCACTATCGCGCCTTCGGCAACTCGGGCACCGCCACCGCGCCGTACGACAAGGGACGCTCGGCGACGCACGAGATCGGGCACTACTTCAACCTGCGTCACATCTGGGGCGACAC
>JBDUCS010000088.1:0-12339 GCA_040003335.1 Gemmatimonadaceae bacterium
CGCGCACCTTGGCCGAGGTGCGCCCCGAGGTGCAATGGCCGCATGCGCTGCAGAGCGTGCTCGACCGAGCGCTGGCGCGCCAGCCGCAGGAGCGCTACGCGCGTTCAGTGGACTTCGCCGCCGATCTCGCGCGCGTGCTCGCGGGCGCGCCGGGCATCGACAACGCGCTGCACGCGAACGGGAGCGCGGAGGCGACGGCCGCGCCGCTCCCGCCGACGCGCGTGCGCGGCGGGAGCGGCGGCGCGCCGCCCTCGGCGTCGGGCGCGACGACGGTGGTGCGGCCCGCCGCCACCTCCACACCGCCGTTGCCGCTCAACACGCGAGACGCGGAGCTGTTCGGCGCGCCGCCGCGTGTTCGCAACCGGCGGCTGGCCACCGCCGCCGGCGCAGTAGTTCTCGCCGGCGCCGTCTTCGCCGTCAGCCGCGCCATCTCGAGCCCGGACGTGAAATCGCCGGCACCGTCCGCCCTCGACAGCATGATCGCGCAAGCCGAGCAGCCGAGCGCGCCGCGCGACAGCGCGAGCGCGGCGCGCAAACACGCGACCGGTACGCAGCGCTTCGCCAAGGGACTGCGCCCCGACTCGCCCATCACCAAGGTTGCCCAGCCCGCGAGCACGGTAGCTCTGCCCACCGACACCGCCGCCAAGAGCGACGCGCTCGAGCCCGCGGACAGCGCGCTCGTCGCGCCGAAGGTCGGCCCGCTGGGCCGCGAGCGACAATCCTCACAGCCCTTCTCGATGGTCGAATCGCGGAACTATCTCACCGTCGCCGGCAAGCAGATCGAGAACGCGGTCTCCCGCGACAACCGGAGGCGTCTGCAGGCGCTGGCCGCCGTGCTCTATTCCAATCTCGGCCGCTTCACTACCCGTGCGGATAGCGCCGAAGCGTTGTACCATATTGGCGAGGCGCTGATCGCGCATGGCAATCTTCCGCGTGGCTGCGATCTTATGCGCAGATTGCAGACTGACCCGAAGTGGGCCAATGGAGCGGCGTACCTGGTGAGAACGCAGTGCCAATAGGCAACGGGCCCACGCGCTCGTGACGAGTCCGCGATCAATCTCGGTGACAGGACCGGGAGCCGCCACGCACCCCGACGGCGACATCGTCGTCCACGTGTATGGGCGCACGGACGTCGGCCGCATGCGCGAGCACAACGAGGACACGTTCCTCTTCGCCGACCTCTCGAGCGCGTCACCGTCGGACCGCGCAAAGGTCAGCACGCATCTCCTCAGCGAGCTCGGCTCGCTCTTCATGGTCGCCGACGGCATGGGCGGCGCCGCGGCCGGCGAGCTGGCGAGTCAGATGGCCGTGGAGACGGTGTTCGAGCAGATGCGCCGTCATTGGTGCGGGGGGAGCGACCGCTCCCCCGCGGTATTCGCCTCGGCGCTTAAGGCAGCGACGGAAGTGGCGAACGCGAGGATCAACGCGTTCGCCGCGTCGCACCCGGAGCACAAGGGGATGGGGACGACGGCGACGATTGCCGGCCTGCTCGGCGACACGCTCTACCTCGTGCAGGTCGGCGACAGCCGCGCGTATCTCGTGCGCGACTACCGCGTGCAGCAGATCACGAAGGACCAGTCGCTGATGCAGCGGCTGATCGACGCCGGCGAGATGACGGAGGAAGAGGCCGAGCGGAGCGAGCGGCGCAACATCATCCTTCAGGCGCTGGGTCCCGAGCCCGTGATTCGCGTCGACCTCACGTATCAGGCGATTCGGCACGGCGACGCGCTCGTTCTTTGCACCGACGGGCTGTTCGGACAAGTGCGGCGCGACGAGCTCGAGCAGATCATCCAGTTCGACCCCGACCTCGTCACGATCTGCAACGAGCTGATCGACCGCGCCAACGAGACTGGCGGACCCGACAACATCACCGTCGTGGCCGCGCGCTTTGCCGGGCGCCGCCTGGACATCGCCGACGAGTCGGACCGCATTGGCCACGAGGTGTTTCCGCTGCCGGGCATGGAAGCGCCACCGAGCGATGAGGAGATCGGCTACGTGCCCGTGGCGCAGCACACGGCGACGCTCGCGGCGGTGAAGGCGGGGCAGCCGCCGCCGAACCTCGCGAAGCCGTATCGCACGCTGCTCATCGCCGCCGTGGCGACGGCGCTCTTGAGTGCGCTCATCTTCGGTGGACTGCAGATGTACAAGCGCGCCAACGCGCCGCCGCGCCCGGCGCCGCGCACCGCGCCGGCCGCCCGCTGAGCGCCTGCCCACACCTCGCGACGTGAGGCGTTCGTGATTCTCGAGCTGCGCGTGCTGAGCGGGGCGCGATCCGGCCAGCACGACCGATTCGAGAAGTCGGTGGTGACGCTGGGACGCCATCCGCTCTGCGATGTCCGCTTCGATCCGACGGAAGATCTCGACGTCTCGGCGCGCCATGCCGAGCTGCGGACGAGCGGAGATCGCGTGACGCTCCGCGATACGGGGAGCACGAACGGCACGTTCGTGAACGGCCAGCGCATCAGCCGCGAGCGCGAGCTGGTCTCGGGCGATGTCGTGTCGCTCGGCGAGTTCGGCCCGAAGGTGAAGATCGACGTCGATTTGAAGCCGACGGACCTCGCGTCGACGGTGCAGCGCCCCGTGCCCGCGGCGACGCTCGCCGGGATCGACGCCAGCCCGACGCGGCCGCGACAGTCGCGCGGCACGACGCAGCGGCTGATCGCCGTGATGACCGAGCGCGTGTCGCGCCTGCAGACGCTGCTCGGCATCTCGCTCGTCGCGGTGCTGGTGGTGGTGATCGCCGCCTTCTGGCTGAGCGGCCGCGGGGCGCGCGCGCGCGAGGCCGAGCTGGCGGTGTACACGCGGCGCATCGACTCCCTCCAGACGCTGTATTCGACGAACGTCTCGAAGCTCAACGGCCAGGTGGTGGGCCTCGATTCCTCCTTCGCCGGCGCGCAGCAGGAGCTCCTTCGCCTGCGCGGCGAGCTGGCGCGCGGCGGCGATGACGGGAGCGGGCGTACCGCGGCTCGCCTGCGGAGCGACGCCGAGCGCGTGACGGCACGCTCGCGCGCACTGCTGAACGTCGACTACAACAGCATCTTCGAGCGCAATACGCCTGCCGTGGTGCTCCTCGCCATCGAGTGGCCCGACGGCAAGGCGTTCACCGGGTCGGGCTTCAACACGGCGCCCGGCGGCACGATCGTGACGAGCCGGCATCTGCTCGTGAACGAGGCCGGGGAGAAGCCGAAAAAGATCATCGTGCTGTTCAACAAGACGAAGGCGTGGCTGCCCGCGCATACCCTGCGCGTGAGCGACAACCCGGACGAAGACATCGGCGTGCTCAAGATCGATGCGCCCGGACCGTTCCCGGTCATCGACGGGATCGAGAGTACGCCGGCCGCCGTCGGCGCGCCGATCGCGATCATCGGCTATCCGCTGGGCATCGAGCTCCCGATGGAAGGGAGCGCCGCTCGCGTGACCGCCTCCTCCACGCTCGGCGCGGGGACGATCAGCAAGGAGCTGCCGCACCTTGTGCAGATCGACGCGTACGCAGCCGAAGGATCGAGCGGCAGTCCGGTCTTCGACGCGAAGGGACGGGTGATCGGCGTCGTGTACGGCGGCGCGAGGGAGAGCGCCGGGAGGATCGTGTTCGCGGTACCGGCCGCGGCGGTTACGGCGCTCTTGCGCGCCCCGTAGCTTCGAACACAACGGCGTGCGGCGCACACGTGCCGTGTCGTCGCGCGTAGCATCCGACGCGCTACGCGCGCGCCCGATGCCTGTTCCTGAGGCAGCCATGGCCGAAGAGGTCCCAACGCAGGCGCGAAGCTCCTCGTGCGGCGATGCTCGCCACACGACGCACCGCTCGCGGTACCCGTTGCGTGCTCTGCTTCCGTTGATCGCCGCGGTCTTCACCATCGCCGATTGCTCGCAGCCGCTGCACGGCGGTCTCCCGCTCTCGCTCCCGTACTCGCGACCGCGGCCGAAGCTCGCCGCGGGCGCCGACACGAACAGTGCCGACGCGTACTACGAGCAGGGCAACGCGTGGCTGCGCGCGGACAGACTCGACAGCGCGGCTTCGGCATATTTTTGGGCGGCGCGTCTCGCGCCCGATTGGGCCGAGCCGCTGTACGCGCTCCGCATCGCGCTCCACGGCGAGAACCTGGCGCACATCCCGGGCTACCTGGCGAGCGGCGCATCGATTCGATCGCCGGGCGTCCGGCAAATCGACTCGCTCGAGCGCGAGGCGCGACTGCGCAATCCGTTTTTGCACGCGCGCTACGACTACGCGCTGACTGTCTTCACGATCGACAAAGTGACGGACGGCCGGGTCCGCGCGCCGATGCCGATCATGCTTCCGCCGGGCCAGCGCGGATGGGTCATGATGTCGCAGGGCGATTTCACGCGCGCCGCGGAGCTTTACGCCCTGGCGATTCAGCGCGACACGCTCAACTTCGCGCTGCACGGCGAGCGGGCGCGCGCGTTTTTCCTTCTGAACGAGTACGACAGCGCGCTCACCGAGATGGCGCTGATGCGGCGAAAGCTCGCGTCGATTCAGGCGAGCCGCACGTTGCCGATCTTTCTCTCCGCGTCGTTCGCCGAATACGCGACCGGTGCCATTCACGCGGCGCGGGGCGACTACAAGGCCGCGCGCGAGGCGTACGAGCGCGCGCTCACCGACGACCTTGCCTTTTACATGGCGCACACCGCGCTCGGCGACGTGTCGATGCGGCTGGGCGACACGACGAACGCGTTGAGCGAGTACGCGCTCGCCGTCGAGATCCGAGGCGACGATCCGTCGCTGCGCTATCGCTACGGCAGCGCGCTCCTCACCGCGCGCCATCCCGCCGACGCGGCGGTGCAGCTCCGCCGCGCGATCGCGCTCGACCCTGACGACCGACGTAGCTATCTGGCGATGACGTACATCGCCGAATTCGACGGCGACGATGCGGCGGTAGTAACGTGGGGCGAGTCGTTCCTCGCGCGCGCGCCACGCACGGCGAGGCCCCAGATCGAGGCAGCGAACGGAATGATCGCGGCGGCGAAAGCGAGGCTCGCGAAGCACTGAGGGTGGATCATGCACGCTGCATCGGCAGTTCGTCCCTCACCGAACGCCCGACGCTTTCCCACTCACGCGCCTTTGACCAACCGCCTCGCCGCCGCGCGCTGCATGACGTCGTCGCCAGACCACGCGCTGACGATCGCGGTCGCCTTGGGGCTCTCCGCCGCGACGCCCGGCGGCGCGAACTGCACGACGACCGCGTCGCGGGCAAACGCGCGCGCCTGCGCAACCGCGCGGCGAGTTTCCGCCGAGTAGCCGTCGCGCGCGCCGCCAAAGAGCGCGATCACCGTCGACCGTCGGCCATCACGCGACGGCACGTCGGCACGCGTAGCGTCGAATCCCTCGTCGCGGAGCTCCGCGATGAATGCCGCGCCGAGCGTGGCGGCGCCCGCGGCGGCGCCGTCGTCGACGACGATTACGTCGACCGGAGAGGTCACGCGTCCGATCGCGCCCCGCGACACCGACACGCAGCGCTCGGCGAGCGCGCGCGACCAGTCGCCGTCGTTCCGGTCGCTTGATGCATCGCGCGACACGACGGCCGGCGATGACCACGCCGCCCACCGTGCGCGGCGCGCGCGCGACGACCGGAGCGACTCGGCGTCGAGCACGCCGTCGCTCACCGCGGTCTCGATCGCGCGCACGGCCGCGGCCAAGTCCGGTGCGCCGAAGCACAGGTCGCAACCCGCGCCAAGCGCGGCGACCGCCGCCGAGCCGGTCGCGTCATCGCGAGTCGCTGGCGCGCGGGCGACGATGAGACCGTCGAAGCCGAGCTCCGCGCGCAGCAGGCGCGAAACGTTGGCGTCGAGGCGCGCCGGCATCACGCACGCGACGCCCGCATCGCTGGCGGCGATGAATGGAGCCAACTCCGCACGCGCCGACTCTTCGGTGCCCACAGCCGTGATCGGAAGCTCCAGCTGCGTGCGGCTCGGTTCACCGGCGCGTGCCGATGCGCACTTCGCGCACGCGAGAACGCCCTCGGCCTGGCACGCATCGATCCACTCGGCGGCGACCGCGGATGCATCGGCGACATCGCCGTCGCACGCCGGCGCGAGACACCAATTGATGCCTAACGAGCGCGCCTCACGCGCCGTGAGGCGGGCCGCGCGGCGGATTGCGTCGGCGTCGCCGAGCGTTGCGATCGCGGCGAGTGGCGGGAGGCCAGTCGCACCGGCGAACTGTTGGCCCGCGCCGCGCTCGAGCCCGGCGCCGATCAGGAGCGGCATCGACGACCGCCGTTGCAGGTCGGCCGTGAGCGCACGCACGGCCATGTCCGTTCCGCCATGGATGAGAAAGCCGCCGGCACCGAGCCCGATCGCGCGGTCGATCGACGCACGCTCGGCATCGTAGCCCCGCACGGGGTCCCATCGGATTGTGCCGATGAGGAGCTGCGCGACGTCAGCCATCGGGGCCACGGCCTGGTGTGAAGGCACCGAGCACTCGCGCACCTCGCGCACCGGTCGCCGGCGTGTTGCCCGCGACGTTCTCGAGATGCAGCCAGCCCAGGAGCGCGAAGGCGACCGCTTCCTTGGCCTCGCCGTCGAAAAACCTCTCCTCAAAACGGCGAACGACGCGTGGCGCCAGCGCGTCGGTGATCGCGCGAACGAGCGCCGGATTCTTCGCGCCGCCGCCCGAGAGCAGTACGTCCGCGGGCGCGTGCGGCAGCCAGCGGCTGTAGGCATCGGCGATGCTGCGCGCGGTGAGCGCGACCGCGGTGGCGACGACGTTCTCGATCGCCGCGCCGCCGCAGGCTTCGATCAGCCGCGTCACGTACCCCGCGCCGAACAATTCGCGTCCGGTGGACTTGGGCGGGGGCGCACTGAAGTACGGCTCGGCCATCAGCGCGCGCACGACGTCGTCGTTCGCGCGCCCGCGGGTCGCGAGCGCACCCTCCGCGTCGAAGCGCAGCGGCGGCGCGAGTGCGCGCGTGACGCCGTCGATCACGGCGACCCCCGGTCCGGTATCGAACGCGAGCACGTCGCCGTCGCCGCGCGGCGGCACGAGCGTCACGTTGGCGATACCGCCGAGGTTTTGCAGCGCGCGCCACTCGCTGCCCGCAAAGAGCAGCTGGTCGGCGATCGGGACGAGCGGTGCGCCCTGCCCTCCCGCGGCGACGTCGCGCGCGCGGAAATCGCTCACCACCGCCAGCCCCGTGCGTTCGGCGATCACCGCCGCCTGCCCGATTTGCCACGTCGAGTGGCCGGGCTCGTGCCAGATCGTGTGGCCGTGCGATGCGATCGCCGAGACATCGCGCGCGACGAGCTTCGCCTGCGCGATCGCACCGAGCGCGGCGCCGGCGAGCCATTCGCCCAGGTCGTAGTCGAGACGCGCGTAGTCGCGCGGCGTGGCGCCGGCCATCGCGGCGAACAAGCGATCGCGCTGCGCCGCGTCGTAGGGCGTCGTGCGCCAGGCGAGGAGCTCGGCGCGCGGTACGTTCGCGGCACCGGTGAAGCGCACCGCCGCCGCCGTGATGCCGTCGCACGACGTGCCCGACATGAGCCCGACGACGACGGTGCCGCTCACTCGTTAGGCACCGGCGGCGGCGCGCCCGCGACGACGCGCCGAATGACGCCACCCGCGCCGGCCAGCGCCGCCTCGGCAACGCCGCGCGTGGCGCCGAGCTGCTGCATCACGATCGCCGTTTTCACCGAGCCGTCCGCGGCGTCGATCAGCGCGCGCGCCTCGTCGCGCGTCAGGCCGCAGACCTCCATTACGATGCGCTCGCCGCGGTCGACGAGCTTGCGGCTCATCGCGCGCAGGTCGACCATCAGATTGCCGAACGTCTTGCCGACGCGGATCATCGCGCCGGTGGAAATCATGTTCACGACGAGCTTGGTGGCCGTTCCCGCTTTCATGCGAGTGGATCCGGTGACGGGCTCGGGCCCCGTGATCGGCACGATCGCCACGCTCACCAGCGCGATGACGTCGCTCGCCGGGGGCGAGCACGCGACGATCGCCGTCGTGGCGCCGCGCTCGGACGCCCGTAAGAGCGCGCCGCGCACGTACGGCGTCGTGCCCGAGGCGGCGATCCCGACCACGAAGTCGCGCGCGTTCACGCCGTGCGCGTCCATAGCCGCGGCACCGTCGGCGGCGACGTCCTCCGCGCCTTCGGCCGGGCGGGTGAGAGCGGACTCACCGCCGGCGATGATGCCGACGACCATCGCGGGGTCGGTGCCGAAGGTCGGCGGACACTCGCTCGCGTCGAGTACGCCAAGCCGGCCCGACGTGCCGGCGCCGATGTAGAGCAGGCGGCCGCCGGCGCGGAACGCCGCCTCGGCGAGCTCGATCGCGTGCGCGATCTCGGCCCGCTGCGAGGCGACGGCGAGCGGGACCGTGCGGTCTTCGGTGTTCAACAGGTCGACGATCTCGAGCGGCGAGGCAAGATCGATGTCGGCCGTTCGCGGGTTGCGGCGCTCGGTGACGCGGCTATCGAGGAACGGTCGGGTCACAGCGCGTTACAGCTGGAGGAAGCCCCTGCGTCGTGGACGATCGGATGACATACTTTGCACGTGCGCCCGCTGTCTCCGGTTGCGGCGACGGGCTAACTTACCCGGCGTCGTTCGACGGCCGCAAGCGCGCGAAGCAGCCACGATCGATCTCGGCTCCGGCGTCGGTTGGGTCTTCCCCACTCGCGGGTCGGGCTCGCCGGCAGCGCACGGTGGCGGCCGCATCGTCACGCCGCGCGCCGGGCTGCGGCTCGGCTTCTAGCGTTTTTTTCCCTCTCACCGGTCGAGCTCATGACTCCACGCTGCCGATTCGCCTCGTTCACGATCCTCACGCTCGCGGTCGGCGCGTGTAGTGGCGGCGCATCCACCGCGCAGGTCACGCCGTCGTACACGAACGCGGTGCAGAGCGCGGCGTATCCCGAAGGATGGGCGATCAAGACCAGCCGGCCCGCGTCGGTCGCCGAGCACGCGATGATCGCCAGCAACAGCGACCTGGCGAGCGCGGCGGGCGTCGAGATCTTGAAGAAGGGCGGCAACGCGGTCGACGCGGCGGTCGCCGTCGGGTTCGCGCTCGAGGTGACGTTCCCGTTCGCCGGCAACATCGGCGGCGGCGGCTTCATGGTGATTCGCATGGCCGACGGCCGCGTCGCCTCGATCGACTATCGCGAGGTGGCGCCGCTCGCGGCGACGCGCGACATGTACGTCGAGAACGGCAAGCTGACGAACAAGAGTCTCGTCGGCGCGCTCGCGGTCGGGGTGCCGGGCGCCGTCGCCGGGATGTCGGACGCGCTAGCGAAGTACGGGTCAATGTCGCTGCACGACGTGATGCAGCCCGCGATCCGGCTCGCGTCCGGGGGCTTCGTCGTCGACAGCAACCTGAGCCGCGGACTCGAGCGGTCGCACAAGCTGATCGCGCAGTTCGCCGGCTCCAAGATTTTCTTCCCCGGGGGCGCCGTCGTCGCGCAGGGGAGCACGCTCAAGCAGCCCGAGCTCGCGCGCACGCTGTCGCTGATCGCCGACCAGGGACCGCGCGCGTTCTACGACGGGCCGATCGCGGATCAGATCGTGGCGGAGATGAAGCGGGACGGCGGGATCATCACCAAGGAAGATCTCAAGCGCTACAAGGCGGAATGGCGCGAGCCGATCACGGGCACGTATCGCGGCTACACGCTGTACACGATGCCGCCCGCCTCGAGCGGCGGCATCACGATGCTCGAGACGATGAACCAGCTCGAGGCACTCGGCCCCATGCCGCCGTTCAACAGCGCGATGTACAAGCACTACCTGGCCGAGACGTTTCGCCGCTCGTTCATCGACCGCAACACCAAGCTCGGCGACCCGGCGTTCGTGAAGGTTCCGATGGCGGAGCTGACGAGCAAGGCGTACGCGAAGGGGATCGCGTCGACGATTGATCCGGCGCATGCAACGAAGACGCCCACGTTCACGGCGAGCGCGGCCGAGCCGATGCACACGACGCACTACTCGGTCGTGGATGCGCAGGGCAACGCCGTGTCGACGACGACCACCCTCAACGGCGGATTCGGGAGCGGCACGTTCGTCGATGGCGCGGGCTTCTTTCTCAACAACGAGATGGACGACTTCGCCGCGCAGCCGGGCCAGCCGAATCAATTCGGGCTCGTGCAGGGCGAGGTCAACGCGGTGCAGCCGGGCAAGCGCATGCTCAGCGCGATGTCGCCGACGATCGTGCTCGACCCGAGCGGCACGCTGTTGCTCGTCGTTGGGGCTGCCGGCGGCCCGACGATCATCACCGGTGTGACGCAGGTGGTGCTCAACGTGATCGACCATCACATGAATCTCGCTGACGCCATGTACGCGCCCCGCGTGCATCACCAGGCGTGGCCCGACTCGCTGACCTATGAGGCGAACGGCTTGTCGCACGCGGCGATGGACTCGCTCGAGGCGATGGGGCATCATCTCAAGAAAATCAGCGGGCTCACCAACGTGAACGCGGTGATGCGGGCGCCGGGCGGCGGGTGGGTCGGCGTCTACGAGCCGCGGAGCTCGGGCGGCGCGATCGGGTACTGAGCGCCGTGACCGTCGATCGCTTTCGAGCCGCGCTCCTCTGCGCGTGCGCCGCGATCGGCACGGCGTCGTGCAATGGTTACGGCACGAAGGGTGGCGGGCTGGGCGGGCGCGCCGGCCCGGCGTACGTGACGGCGAAGGCGCTCGACTTTCCGCCGTGCACGGTCGCTGCCGGGGACCGCAAAGACGACTGGCGGGAGATCGACGCCGCGGGCTTTCGTTTCTGTGTGCCGGGTCACTGGCATCAGGTCGACGCCGTGAACTTCATTCCGCCGGCGGGAGCGTGGGAGGGCGCCGGCGGCGTGATTCGCTGGACGATTCTCGGAGCCGATGCAGACGTCAGTTATCCGCGTGTGCAATGGGAGCGTGCCGACCTGCGGACGCAGCATCGCTACTACGAGACGATCGGCGGCCAGCGCGCGCGCATGTGGGACGATCAGATCCAGGGTGGCGGCCGGCTCACGCGCGCCGTCTGGGACGCGTCTGGCGTCGTGATGGAAGGCTCAGGTCCCTCGATCGCCGCGGGCATGCACCTGCGCATTTACAAGACGGTGCGCTTCGACAAGACTGAGAAAAGATAAGAACGAGAAGACTGTGAAAACACGAAGGGCCGAGCGATTGCTCGGCCCTTCGTGCCCTGATTCCGATGGTCTTCTTTTTTTCTTTTTTACTTTCTCAATTGGCCCTGATCGAAGCCGGCGCATCGAGCTTGATCACGATGCGGCCGCCGGACGGGATGCAGAAGTCGAAGTTGCCCGTCGCCGCGGCCGCGCCCGCGCCGACCGCCGCGCCGGCCGCCGCGCCGATCACGGTGGACTTGGTGTTCTTACCGAGAATCTGGCCGGCGATCGCACCGATCACCGCGCCGCCGATCACCTTCTTCGCGTCATCGCCCGTGGTCGACGAACGCACCGCCTCGAGACCTGCACTGGCCACCGACGCCTGAAGCGGATACGCCGTGCCGTTCATCGTGACGTTCACGACCTGGAGACCGATCTCGCCCTTGTCGTTGGAGTTCTCGCTACGCTTGACGCTCGTCACCTGCAGGACGGCCTTGGCGCCGGCCGGGATCATGGCGCCGTTGGAGCCGGTGACGGTCTCGGTCACGTTCGCCGTGAAGCGATCGCCGGGCTTGAAGGTGTTGGTGCAGACCCGGTCATTCGATGCCAGGGCGATGCTCGTGCCGGCCGCGATCGAGCCCAAGCTTCCTTCGCTGCCTCGTGTGCCCTTCTCAACTGTGTTGCCCGAGGCGGTCGTCCTCGGAGCGGGCGCGGGCGGGGTGACTGGGAGCGGCGCTGGCGTGGTGGCACGCGGGCGCGGCGTGGTGCGCGGAGCGACCGGCCCCGGCGTCACAGGCGCGGGAGCCGGCGCGGGCACATCCTTGAGCTGCGGCTGCACGGCACTATCCTTGTTGGCCATCGCCAGATCGCGCGACAGCGCGCTATCCGCCGCGAGGGTGCCGTTACCCGAGTCCTTCCCCTTGCAGGCACCGGCGACGAGCGCCAACGCGAGCGTGGGGACCATCAACATTCGTGCGTTCATATCATCCTCCCGAGGTGGGCTTCAGATTGCGTTGCGTACTGGGTGCTGCGACTCATCCGGTTCAGACCGGGCGCGCACGACGTGCTGCGGCGCAACGTGTCTTGAAGCGCAAGCGATGTGCCACACCGGGGAACCTGCTCGTTATTACATACCCGACCCGGAAAGCGTTGTTCGCCCAAATGCCCGATCCCTCGGAAGTCGTCGCAATTGTGATCGGAGACACGAAACGCGAATTGTCGCGTGCGGATCGTAGGTCGCGCGCTGCCCGCCTCCGCGCTCACCTCCACTTCCTCGTCGCCAGCCACTAGAATA
>JBDUCS010000089.1:0-12333 GCA_040003335.1 Gemmatimonadaceae bacterium
TCGTGCTCTCGACGGCGGTAGACAACCGCGGCGAGGCGCTGCACATCACGCGTGCCGGCGCGCCGGCGATCGACGACCCACTCGTTTCGCCCGTGCTCGTGCACGACTCGGCGGGCGCGTTCGTCGTCGTCGCCGACTCCCAAAACCGCATCGTCGCCCCGTCGCTCAACGGCGCCGGGGCGCGGCTGGCGACCGCGTGGAGCATGCAGAATTTCCGGCTCTACTTCGGCGACGCGCCGACTCCGAACCCCAAGCTGATCTTCCGCCGCGCACTCCGCGAGCGGGTCCGTGCGCTCGCGCCGTTTTTCGACCAGTCGAGCGCGGAATTTCCCGTTGTTATCGGCGACACGCTCTGGTGGGTCGTCGACCTCTACGCCGTGGCGTCCACCTACCCGATGAGCCATCACGTGATGGTGAAGCGCGGCGAGGTGAGCTACTTCCAGCACGCGGCGACGGCGATGGTAAACGCGAGCTCGGGGCAAGTCGCCATCGTCGCCGACGCCGAGCTCGAGCCGGTCGCCAAAAGTTGGGTGCGCGCGTTCCCCGGCTCGTTCACGGCGTGGTCCAAGCTGCCCGTTCAGCTGGCTCAGTCGCTGCCGCCGGCGCTCGATGCGCTGCGCGCGCAGGCGGAAGCCGTCGCTCGATACGGGCTCGTGGGGGAGCCGCCGCGGGGGGGCCACGTCGCCTGGAACGACGGTTCCGATAAGGCGCTGCAGATGGGGGAAACCCCGCTACTCATGCTCGGCGGCCCGAAGAGCCGGATGGCGGCGACCGAGATCTCGCTCGATAGCGCTGACCGCGTCGTCGGCGCCCTCGTCGGATTCGGCGGTGTCGACCACGCGGTGCGGTGGGTGCCGCTTGCCAGGCCGGGCCCCAGCTGGAGCGGGCTCGAAGAGCAGATGCGCCGTGCCAGCGACAGCGCCTCGGCGACGACGCACGAAGCACAGCTCGTGCGCGGCCGCATCCGCGTCGTCCCGGTGGGGAATGCGCTCGCGTTCGTCCAACCCGCCTACTTCTGGCCAAGCGATGGCGCGGCACTCCTCGCGCGCGTGGTCGTGTTCGACGGTGCCGTGTTGCGATCCGGCGTCACGCTGGCCGATGCCGTAGGCCTCGTGCCGAACACCGCGCCGGACACGCTCACACCGGCGACGCCGGCCGCGTTTCGCGCGCGCGTCGAGAGCTACTATGACCAGATGCGGACGGCCCTCCGGCGGGGCGATTGGATCGCGTTTGGTCGCGCATACGACGCACTCGGCGCGCTCCTCGCGCAGGCGCCGCCGCCGAGGCCGCAACCGTGATCGAGGCACGGGCCGCGCGCATACCGCGCCATGGCCTCGCGAGCCGATGACGGGCGGCGACGAGGTGCGAGGGACCGCGGTGATCGCGCTGGGCGGAAACGCGCTCGCGCCCGCTGGCGAGCGGTCGACCATCTTCGACCAATTCCGGCACGCGCGCGAGAGTCTCGCGCCGATCGTCGACCTGGCACTCGACGGATGGCGCCTCTGCGTCGTGCATGGCAACGGTCCGCAGGTTGGCGACGAGCTCGTGCGCAACGAGCTCGCCCGCAACGAGGCGAGCCCGCTCCCCCTCGGCGTGCTCGTCGCCGAGACGGCGGGGTGGATCGGATACATGATCCAGCAGTCGCTGGAGAACGCGCTCCGCCGAGCCGGGAGCGATCGCGCGGTCGCGACCGTCATCACGCAGGTCGAGGTGGACCCGCACGATCCGGCCCTTGCCATTCCCACGAAGTTCATCGGCCACGAGCTGACACAGGCGAGGGCGTGCGAGCTCATGGCCGAGGGCCACGCAGTGAAGCGGGACGCGCGGGGCCGGTGGCGCCGTGTGGTGGGGAGTCCGGCGCCAAAGAGCATTCACGAGGCGGCGGTCATCGCGCAGCTGGTGAACACGGGCACCATCGTCATCGCCTGCGGCGGAGGCGGCGCACCGGTCTACCGCGATGCGGTGCTTGGACTGGAAGGCGTCGACGCAGTGGTCGACAAGGATCTCGCGGCCGCCGTACTGGCTCGAGACCTGGGCGCGAACCTCTTGCTGATTCTCACTGACATCGATGCCGTCTACGCCGATTACGGCACGCCATCGCAGCGCGCGCTCCGCACGCTCTCGGTCGCGCAGGCGGAGGCGCTCGATGCGGCAGGCGCGTTCGGCGAGGGCAGCATGGCGCCAAAGGTGCGAGCATCGGTGGACTACGTGAAAAGATCCGGCGGTCGAGCGATCATTACCGAGCTCCGGCTCGGCCAAGCGGCGGTTCGCGGCGACGCGGGAACCACGATCGCCTGAGCCTGTTTACAGTTCTCAGGCTACGGTTCACAGTTCCCGGCCCAGAGTACGCGTAGCCGTGCCGAGTCGAGGAAAATGGAAACCTGTCAACCGGCGACTGTGAACTCAGAACGACCAAACGTCGGTGAGCCGGAGCTGTGATCTTCGAAGTTGCTGACTGACGACGTCAAACATGAGGACTGCCCTTTGAACATCCACGAGTATCAAGCGAAAGAGATCTTCCGGAATGCGGGAGTTCCCATTCCCCCGGGCGAGATCGCCCACACGGCCGACGAGGCCGCGGCCATCGCCAAGAAGTTTGGCGGCACCGTCGTCATCAAGGCCCAGGTACACGCGGGCGGACGCGGCAAGGCCGGCGGCGTGAAGCTCGCGAAAACGCCGGACGAGGCGAAGGCGATCGCGGCCAAGATTCTCGGGATGCAGATCAAAGGGCTCGTCGTACACACCGTGCTCGTAACGCCTGCGGCCGACATCGCCACGGAAGCGTACGCGGGGATCATCGTCGACCGCGCGTCGAAGAAGGCCGTCTTCATGGTGAGCCCCGCCGGCGGAATCGACATCGAAGAAGTCGCCGCGACCACGCCGGAGAAAATTCTCAGGCTTCCCGTGGATGCGCGATACGGATTGCTCGACTTTCAGGCGATGCGCATGGGCGAGTTTCTCTACGCCGACATCAAACAGGCGCGCGCCGCGGCGAAGATCCTGAAGCAGCTCTACCGCGCCTTCTCCGAAAGTGGCGCGTCGCTCGCCGAGATCAATCCGCTGGTCACTACGCCCGCCGGCGACGTGCTCGCCCTCGACGCGAAGATGGTGCTCGATGACAACGAGCTCGAGCGCCACACCGACCTGATGGCGCTGCGCGACGAAACGGCCGAGGAGCCGAGCGAGGTGTTGGCGCGCAAGGCGAACCTCACCTTCATCAAGCTCGATGGGAACGTCGGCTGCGTGGTTAACGGCGCCGGTCTGGCAATGGCGACGATGGACCTGGTGAAGTACTACGGCGGCGACCCGGCGAATTTCCTCGATATCGGCGGCTCGTCGAACCCCGAGAAGGTCGTCAACGCCCTGCGCATCATCACGGCCGACCCCAACGTGAAGGCAATTCTGTTCAACATCTTCGGCGGGATCACGCGCACCGACGATGTGGCCAACGGCATCGTGACGGCGACCAAGCAGAATCCGCTCAAAGTGCCGATCGTCATTCGGCTCACCGGCACCAACGAGGAGATCGCCTTGAAGATTCTGACGGAGAACGGCTTCTCGGCGATGACCGACATGGACGACGCGGTGCAGAAGGCCGTGCAGCTCGCGACGGGAGGAAAGGCCGCGTGAGCATTTTCATCGACGGCTCGACGAAGCTCGTCGTCCAAGGCATCACCGGACGCGACGGCAGCTTCCACGCCAAGCAGATGATCGAGTACGGCACGCACGTCGTCGCGGGCGTGACGCCGGGGAAGGGCGGGCAAACGTTCGAGGGGACGGTGCCGATCTTCAATACCGTCGCCGACGCCGTGAAGGAGACCGGCGCCAACACGACGGTGATCTACGTGCCCCCGATGGGCGCGGCCGACGCGATGATGGAGGCGGCCGACGCCGGCATCGCGCTCATCGTCTGCATCACGGAAGGCGTGCCGGTGCTCGACATGACGCGCGTCTATCCGTTCGTCCACGAGAAGGGCGCGCGCCTCATCGGGCCGAATTGCCCGGGACTCATCTCGCCGGGGAAATCGAAGGTCGGCATCATTCCCGGCCGCATTTGCACGCCGGGGCCGATCGGGCTCGTCAGCCGCTCCGGAACGCTCACGTACGAGGTCGTCTTCCAGATGACGCGCGTCGGGCTCGGCCAGACGACGTGCGTCGGCATCGGTGGCGACCCGATCAACGGCACGAACTTCATCGACTGTCTCGCCGCGTTCGAGAAAGACCCCGACACGAGAGCCGTGGCGATGATCGGCGAGATCGGCGGCACCGATGAGCAGGACGCCGCGCGCTTCGTGAAGGAGCAGATGACGAAACCGGTGGTCGGCTTCATCGCCGGCCAGACGGCGCCGCCGGGACGCCGCATGGGGCACGCGGGCGCGATTATCTCGGGCTCGTCTGGTACGGCCGCCGAGAAGATCCAGGCGTTTGAGGACGCGGGGATGAGCGTGGCGAAGCGGCCGAAGGACGTCGTAGCGCTGTTGCAAGCCCGCTTGCGGCCGTAGGAAGCGGCGGCGTGCGGTTGTCGGACCTGGTCGCGCCGTCGCGCGTGCTCGTGCCGCTCGAGGCGGGCACGCTCCGCGACGCGACGCTGGCGCTGATCGACCGCATTGCCGCCGACGGCGGATTGAGCGAGCCCGAGAAGTTGCGCGGGCGCGTCGAGGAAGAGCGCGGAGAGGACATCGTCTGCTTCGGCGACCGCGCCTTTCTCGCGCACTATCGCACCGAGGGTGCGCGGGATTTGATGGTCGCCGTCGGTGTCGCCGCGCAGCCCATCGCGCGCGATGTCGGTGACGGCGAGGCCAAGCGGGCGCGTCTCGTGCTCGCACTCGTTGCGCCGCCGCGGCTCGCCGCGCGCTACCTCCAGGTGCTCGGCGCCTTCGGTCGCGTGCTCTCGCGGAAGGAGACCGTCGACGAGATCGTGGCCGCGGGATCGGCCGTGCGCATCGCCGCGCTGCCGGCACTGCGCGATCTCGAGCTGCCGCAGCAGCTCGCGGTGCGCGACATCATGACCGAGCGTCCGCGCACGGTGCGCCCCGACACGCTACTGCGCGACGCCGCCCGTGCGATGATGCTCGGCGCGGTACGCGCATTGCCCGTGGTGGACGACTCGGAGCTCGTAGTCGGCATGCTGAGCGAGCGCGAGCTGCTGCGCGACCTGCTCGACTTGTTCCTGCACGGCGCCAGCGCCAAACCCAATGCGCCGGGGGGCGTGGGTGGCCGGCGCCGAATCGTCCGCGACGTCATGACGCGCCAGGTCCTGTGCGTCTCGCCCGACCAGCCCCTCGCCGAGGTGGCGAGCTTGATGGCCAACAAGGACGTGGAGCAAGTGCCCGTCGTTCGTGAAGGCCGCCTCGTTGGCTTTCTGACACGTGGCGACATCGTACGAAAGCTCATCGGATCCTGACGGCAGGATTCGGTTTACAGTTGTCAGTTCATCTTCACGACCTCAACCGAGTTCAAACAATGGCAGGAACCAGGACACTGGCAATCGTCAAGCCCGACGCTTTCGCGCGCGGCATGGCCGGCAAGATCATCGCCCATCTCGAGGCGCAGGGTTTCAAGGTGCTTGCGTCGCGCGTGCTGCATCTGTCGCGCGCCCAGGCGGGCGAGTTCTATGCGGTGCACAAGGAGCGGCCGTTTTTTGGCTCGCTGACCGCCTTCATGACGTCGGACAAATGCATGCCGCTTGTGCTAGAGAAGCCCGATGCCGTTGGCTCCCTGCGCAACGCGATCGGCGCGACGGACCCCGGCGAGGCGGCCGAGGGCACGATCCGCAAGCTGTTCGCCGAGTCGAAGGAACGGAACGCGATTCACGCCTCGGATTCCGACGACAACGCCTCCCGCGAGATCAATTTCTACTTCGCCGAGGCCGACCTGCTATAGGGCGGCGCGGCGCGGGGCGGGCAGAGCGCGCACACCGATCACCGAGCACCGAACTCCGCGCCCCTGGCCTACCACCGGGTCCCGGCCACCGGTAGATTACGGGGTTATGCTGTCCTTCAACATTCGCGACCTGCTGCAGCACGCGGCGAAGGTCGATGGAACGCTGGGGCCCGATGATCCCGTCTGGCTCGACGAAGATCTCAGGCCGGCGAGCCCGATTCACGTCAGCGGGCGGCTGAGCCAGGCCGGCCCGGACCGCTTTTATTTCAGCGGGCGCATGGAAGGCATTGCCACACACGACTGCCGGCGATGCTTGACCGATGTGCGGACCGATGTCGCGGACGATCTCAACTTGATCTTCGCCGAATCGGCCGAATCGGACGACGACGATCCGGACATCTTTCCCGTCGACGACCGGATGCAGGAGATCGACCTGCGGCCGGCGATTCGGGAGCAATGGCTGCTCAGCGTTCCTCGTTTTGCCGTATGCCGCGACGACTGCCGGGGGATTTGCCCCAAGTGCGGCGCGGATCTCAACGCCGGCCCCTGCGGATGTCCGCCGGAGTCGGAATCCGATAGCCGCTGGGAAGCGTTGCGCGCCATGCGCAGCGAATCGCAGTAACGCTACGGGCTCCCTCAGACCTTTTCACTCGACGATACCACAATGGCCGTCCCGAAGCGCCGCACATCGAAGCGGAAGAAGCGCGCCCGCAACACCCACAAGAAGGCTCCTGCCATCGCCATCCAGGCATGTCCCCGGTGTCAGAGCCCGAAGCGTCCGCACCGCGTTTGCGCCGAGTGCGGCTACTACGCCGGTGAGCAGCGAGTAGCGGCCAGGGAAGGCTAGCCTTGGCGCGCATCGCGTTGGACGCGATGGGGGGCGATCACGCGCCTCTGGCGCCGATCGCGGGTGCGATACTCGCGCTCGCCGAGTTGGACCCGTCGCATAGCGTCCAGCTCGTAGGGCACGCGAGCGTCATCACCACGCACCTCGACGGGCTGCTGAGCGGTGAGCTCGCTGAGCACGCCGGGGTGCGTTCGCGCATCGCCATTGTCCACGCGCCCGACGTGATCGAAATGAGCGACAAGCCCACGTCGGCTATCCGGCAGAAGCAGAAGAGCTCCATGGTCATCGGACTGAAACTTCAGTCCGATGGCCAGTCGGACGGATTCGTCTCGGCGGGCAACACGGGCGCGCAGATGGTCGCCTCGACGTTCGTCCTCAAGCTCCATGGTGACCTCAAGCGCGCGGCGATCGGCACGCTCTTTCCCACGGCGCGCAAGACGGTCGTCGTACTCGACTCCGGCGCCAATGTCGACTGCTCGGCGGAGGAGCTCGTCGACTTCGCGCGGCTCGGATCGGTGTACGCCCAGGACCTGCTCGGCCGGCCGGCGCCGGCGGTGGCGCTGCTCAGCATCGGGGAAGAGTCGGAAAAGGGGTGCAAGGCGGTGATCGAGGCGCACCAGCTGCTGCTCAGGGAGAGCGACCTCAACTTCGTCGGGAACGTCGAGGGGCGCGACGTGCTCACCGGCGGGAGCGAGCGCGGCGACGTCGACGTCGTGGTCTGCGACGGCTTCGTCGGCAACGTGCTCCTCAAGTTCTACGAGTCGATGCCCAAGCTGATGATCGGCAAGCTGGTCGAGGCGGGTGTCGAGAAAGAGCGTCTCGGCAAGGCGCTCGCAGCGTTCGATTACTCGGAGTACGGCGGCGCGCCGCTCCTCGGCGTTCGCGGCGTGAGCATCATCTCGCACGGGTCGTCCTCGTCGCGCGCGATCAAGAACGCGCTGAAGGTCGGCGTGCGCGCGGCCGAGTCCAAGATGAGCGACAACATCGGCGCGCGATTGGCGCAGCAGCGGGAGCGCGCCGCGCGTCGCGTGACGGCGCCGGAGGTCACGTGAAGCGTCCATTTGCGATGATGGCGAGTACTGGCCGGTCGACGCCGCCCACGGTGCTGACGAACCACGACTTCGCGGCGTTAGGCCTCGAGACATCGCACGATTGGATCGTGGAGCGCACGGGCATCGTCGAGCGGCACATCGCGAAGAACGGCGAGACGACGTGCAGCATGGCCGCGGCCGCCGCGCGCATCGCGATGGAGCGCGCCGGCGTCCAAGCGGGCGAGATCGACGTGATCATTCTGAGCACCGCGACCCCGGACCGCCTCCTCCCGGCGACGGCGGTGGACCTGCAGGCCGACCTCGGCGCGAAGCGAGCGGCGGCGTTCGACATTTCCGCGGCCTGCTCCGGCTTTCTCTACGGGCTCACGATCGGCGAAGGGCTGCTGATGAACGGCACCGCGGAGACGGTTCTTGTCGTCGGCTCGGAGAAGATGAGCTCGATCGTCGACTGGACGGACCGCGCGACATGCGTGCTCTTCGGCGATGGCGCTGGCGCGACGATCCTCAAGAAGTCGACGAGGGGCCGCGGGCTGCTCTCGTGCTACATGCGGAGCGACGGCACGCTCGCCGAGCTCCTGTACCGGCCGAGCGGAGGCGCGACGATCCCGATGTCGGAAGCCGTGCTCGCCGACAGGAGTCATCTCGTGAAGATGGCGGGCCGCGAAGTGTTCAAGGCCGCCGTCCGATCGATGTCCGACGCGGCCGACCGCGCGCTCGACGGCGCGAAGCTCACCGGCGCCGACATCGATCTTCTGATTCCGCATCAGGCGAACGTCCGCATCATCGAGGCGACGTCGAAGCACGCGGGCATCGACATGAACAAGGTGTTCGTGAACGTCGACCGATACGGCAATACGTCCTCGGCGTCCATCGGCATCGCGCTCGACGAGGCGATCGAGCAGGGTCGCGTCGGCGATGGCTCGACGGTGCTCATGGTCGCCTTTGGCGCCGGTTTCACGTGGGCGTCCGCCGCGGTCCGGCTTTAGGGCCCGCGAGCGATCATGCGCGTCATTCTCCTCTTTCCCGGCCAGGGGTCGCAAAAGCCCGGCATGGGCAAGGACCTCGCCGACGCATTTCCCGAGGCGCGGGCGATCTTCGACGCGGTGGACCGCGCGTTGGGAGCGCCGATCTCGGCGTTGGCGTTCCGGGGTCCCGAAGCCGAGCTGACGTCGACGCAGAACGCGCAGCCCGCGCTCCTCGCGCACGGCGCGGCGGCGTGGGCCGTGATTCGCCACGCGCTCGGCCCCAGCGTCGTGGCTGCGGCTGGCCACTCGTTGGGCGAGTTCACGGCACACCACGCGGCCGGATCGCTCTCGGTCGACGACGCGGCGGCGCTCGTGCGGCGGCGTGGCGAGCTGATGTTCGAGAGCGGTGTACAGCGGCCCGGAGCCATGGCGGCGATTCTCGGTCTCGATCAGGACGCCGTCGAGCGCGCATGCGCCGCCGCCACCGAAGAGGCCGGTACCGTGGTGCCGGCGAACTACAACACGCCCGAGCAGCTCGTGATCTCGGGCGAGATTGCCGGCGTCGAGCGCGCGATGGTGCGCTGCAAGGAGGCCGGTGCGAAACGGGCCCTGCGCCTCAACGTGAGCGGCGCGTTTCATTCGCCGCTGATGGCCGTCGCCGCCGATGGCCTCAGCGCGGCGCTCGGTGCGGCGACGTTTCGCCCGCCCGCGTTTCCGGTCTACTCGAACGTCACGGCGGCACCGGCGAGCGATGTCGCCGACACGCGGTCGCTGTTGCTGCGGCAGCTCACGAGCCCCGTGCGTTGGACACAGCAGGTGCAGCGCATGGCGAGCGACTTTCCGGGTGCGCTGTTCGTCGAGCTCGGTCCGGGCAACGTGCTCGGCAACCTGGTGAAGCGGATCGTTCCGGGCGCCGAGACGGCGACGTGTGGCACGGCGACCGAGGCGGAGCAGCTCATGCAACGGATGGCCGCGTGATGCCGATCGACTTGACGGGCAAGGTCGCGCTCGTCACCGGCAGCACGCGCGGCATCGGCCGCGAGATCGCGACTACGCTCGCCACGTGCGGCGCGCGCGTCGCGGTGGTCGGGCGCGATCAGGCGAAAGCGGACGAGGTCGCCGCCGCGCTTGGCGGCGAGGCGCGCGCCTTCGCGGCCGATGTCTCGGACACGGCGTCGATCCAGGCGCTGATCGAGGGCGTGGAGCAATCGTTCGGGTCGCTCGATATCCTCGTCAACAATGCCGGCATCACGCGCGACAACATCATGCTGCGTCTCAAGGACGAAGACTGGGACGCCGTGCTCGATGCGAATCTCAAGGGCGCCTTCGCCACCATGCGGGCCGCGACGCGCGGGATGATGAAGCGCCGGTGGGGACGCATCATCAACATCTCGAGCATCGTCGGTCTCATTGGCAACAAAGGGCAGGCCAACTACGCCGCGAGCAAGGCCGGGCTGATCGGCCTCACGAAGTCTGTGGCCAAGGAATTCGCCTCGCGAAACATCCTCGCGAACGTCGTCGCGCCCGGCTTCATCGAGACCGACATGACGAGCGCGATGACCGCCGCGGCGCGCGAGCAATTGAGCGCCCAGATACCGCTTGGCCGGCTCGGCTCGCCGGCCGACATCGCCGGGGTGGTCGCCTTCTTGTCCTCGGACCTTGCCGGCTACATCACGGGCCAAGTCTTCGTGGTGGACGGCGGCATGGTGATGTAGCTTTAGGGGCAAAATGTATCGCGTCCAGACGTAAGCGCGATGCCGGCAGTTCTTACGTTTTCACGCATTACGTTTTGCACCACCCACACCCGCACGGAGATCTCGATCAATGGCCGCCGAAATCGAGGAAAAGGTCAAGGAAATCATCGCCAAGGAGCTTGGCGTCGAGCGTGAGAAGCTCACCGACGATGCGAGCTTCATGGAGGACCTCGGCGCGGACAGCCTCGACACCGTCGAGCTTGTTATGGAGTTCGAGAAGGAGTTCAACATCGACATCCCGGACGAGGATGCCGAAAAGCTTCGCACCGTGGGCGATGCGCTGAACTACCTCCGCGGGAAGGTGGCCGCGTAATGTCGAGGCGGGTCGTCGTCACGGGCCTTGGTGCGATCACGCCCGTCGGCAACGACGTGGCGACGACCTGGAGCGCGCTCCTCGCCGGCACGTCCGGCGCGGCCCCAATCAGTAAGTTCGATACCTCCAACTTCGCCGTGAAGTTCGCGGCCGAAGTGAAGGGGTTCGACGCCGCGATGTACATGGACAAGAAGGAGTCGCGGCGCTTCGATCCCTACACGCAATACGCGGTCGGCGCATCGGTGCAGGCAATGCAAGACGCGGGGCTCGCCAACGCCGAGCACTACTCGCCCGAGCGGACGGGCGTGATCATGGGGAGTGGCATCGGCGGGCTGCAGACGTTCGAGGAGCAGCACGACCAGTATCGCGCCCGCGGCCCGAAGACGATCTCGCCATTCTTCATCCCAATGTTCATCGCCGACATCGCCGCCGGCATCGTCTCGATGCGCTTCAACGCCAAGGGACCGAACTACGCCACCGTCTCCGCGTGCGCAACCAGCGCGCACGCGATCGGCGACGCGTTCCGCGCCATACAGTACGGCGACGCCGACGTGATGATCACCGGCGGGGCCGAGGCGACGGTGACCCCGATGGCGATCGGCGGCTTCGCCAACATGAAGGCGTTGTCCGAACGCAACGACTCGCCGGAGACGGCCTCGCGCCCGTTCGACGCGACGCGCGACGGCTTCGTGATGGGCGAGGGATCGGGCGTCGTGGTGCTCGAGGAGCTCAGCCACGCGCTCCATCGAGGGGCGCGGATCTACGCCGAAATCGTCGGCTATGGCATGACGGGCGACGCGTATCACCTCACGGCTCCGGCGCCGAACGGCGAAGGGGCGCAGCGCGCGATGAAACGCGCGATGGAGGATGCGGGGCTCGCGCCGTCGGACGTGCAGTACGTCAATGCGCACGGGACATCGACGCCCGCCAACGATCTGAACGAGACAAAGGCGATCAAGGCCGTGTTCGGCGATGCGGTGAAGGACCTACTCGTCAGCTCGACGAAATCGTCCACCGGCCACATGCTCGGCGCCGCTGGCGCGGTCGAGGCGGTGATCACCACGCTGGCGATTCGTGACGGCAAGGTGCCGCCGACCATCAATTACCACACGCCCGATCCCGAGTGCGACCTGAACTACGTGCCGAACGTGATGGCCGAGCGCGAGTTGACGGCGGCATTAAGCAACAGCTTCGGGTTCGGCGGCCACAACGTCTCGCTCGCGCTGAAGCGATTCACCGAGTAGTCGAGGAGCTCGACCCATGGCGCTCGCGGCGGATTTCGACATTGGGCTCGTGAGCGATCCGGCGCTTCGCCGCATCGCCGACACGGTCGGTGCTGGCGGGCGCCTGACCGCAGAGGACGGTGGCCTCCTCTTCCGCACACCGGACCTCATCGGACTGGGCGCGATCGCCGATGCGGCCAACCGCGCCAAGCACGGCACGCGCGTCTTCTTCGCCGCGAACCAGCACATCAATCCGACCAACGTCTGCATCCTGCGCAAGACGTGCGTGTTCTGCT
>JBDUCS010000380.1:0-3632 GCA_040003335.1 Gemmatimonadaceae bacterium
TCCGCTCGCGCACGAGGCGCAAGCCATCCTGCAGCAGCGCGATCTCGCGCAGCAGTTCGTCGAGCGCCCGACCGAGACCGTTCTTCCACACGAGATGCTCGTCGAACGCAACCGTGAGGCGAAACGTCTGCTCGCCGCTCTCGATCAGCACCATGTCGAGGAGATCGAACAGTTGCTGCGCGTGCTCGCGCGCCGCCTGCACCGCGGGCGCGAGTCGCGCATGCACCAGGTCGAGGCTCGCCGTGCTCAGGAGATCGTCCTGCGCGGACAGCCGTTGCATCAGCGCGGCCAGCAGACCCTTGCCGCGCCGCTCGAGCCGGCCGAGCAGGCGCTGCACGCCGCGACGCGTCACGCTCGTGCCGAGGTGCGCAGCCGCGGCGCCCTCGAGGTGGTGGCCCTCGTCGATGATCAGGTGCTTGTACGCCGGGAGCACCGCGGCATCACCCCAATTTTGCTGCGCGCGCCGCACGGCGAGATCGGACAACAGCAGATGATGATTGACGACGATGATGTCGGCGTTCGCGGCTTCCTTGCGCGCCTTGAAGAGGAAGCACTTGTCGAAGTGCGCGCACTTGAGGCGTCCGCAGAGATCGGGCTCGGCGGCGACCTCGTCCCATACGTCGGGTTTCGGCGGCGTGGCGAGATCGGCGAGCGATCCATCGGTCGTCCGTGCGGCCCACGCCTTCACGACGTCGAGATCACGCTGCGTCCCCTCGTCGAACAGGCCGGGCGCGCCCGCGCTCGCATTCTCGAGCCGCATCAGGCAGACGTAGTTGCGCCATCCTTTGAGCAGCGCGAAGCGCACGGGCTGATCGGAGAGCGCGCGGGCGAGGAAGGGGAGATCCTTCCCGACGAGCTGCTCCTGCAAGTTGATCGTGTTGGTCGACACGATGGTGCGGTCGCCGTTCGCGTGCGCCCACTTGAGCGCCGGCACGAGGTAGCCGAGCGACTTGCCGACGCCGGTGCCCGCCTCGAGCAGAGCGACCCCGCCGCTGTTGTAGAGCCTCGCGATCGCCGACGCCATCGCGCGCTGGCTCGGCCGATCCTCGTAGGTCGCGTGCTGTGACGCGACGGCGCCGCCCGGGCCGAGCGCCTGTTCCACATCCGCGACGTCGAGCGCGCGACGCGCTTTGGCGCGCGGCACCTCCACCACCACGTAGAGCGCCTTCGCCTCGTTGTCGAGAATAGCGAAGCCGATCCCGCCGTCGTGCAGCCGCGCCGCGACATCGAGGTCCGCATCGCTCGGCTCCAGCAGGCCCGACGGATGATTGTGCAGCATCATCTCGCCGCGCTCCGCAACGCCCGGCAGTGCGAGCACGCTGCGCACGTCGCCCCGCGACACGACGCGCGCCGTCTGGACGATTCCTTCCTCGTCGACCGTGGCCACGAAGCACACTTCACGTCCGCCCGCCAGCCGGATCGCCGCCCGCATCGCCGTCGCCGCCTGCTTGGCGATCCGGCCGGGCTGCGCCGCCGCATCGTACGACGCTGGAGCTTCCGCCAGCGCGAGTAAGTCGCGCACGCGACGAGACGTCACGCGATCCAGCGAGCGGGATGAGTCCCGATCACCGAACACCGATCACCGATCACCGTCACGTCTTGAGCGGCTTTTTCTTGGCCGCCGGAAAGAGCACGTTGTTCAAGATCAGCCGGTACCCGGGCGAGCTCGCGTGCAGCGAGAGATCCGTCGAAGGATTACCGATCGCGTGCTGCGGATCTTCCGGATCGTGGCCGCCGAGGAACGTCCAGCTCCCTTTGCCATAATCGCCGTGGATGTACTTCACCCACGGCGCACCCTCCTCTTCGGCCAGCACGGTGACGCCGGGCTTGAGCGTCGCGCGCGTGAAGCTCGTGGTCACACCATAGAAATCGGGGATCACGTTCCGGTGGTTTTGCACGAGCATCGACGCGACGGGATCGAACTTCGCGCTGAAGCCGAAGAGGGTGAAGGTGCCGAGCGGCTGGCGCCGGCCCGCGACGTTGACCTGGTGGCCGTCGATGTCGCTCATTGACGAGACGAAGGGCGACATCTCGAGATGCGCGTTACGGAACGCGAACGATCGCTTCCAGTCCATCTTTGCGTCGGCGTTCGGATCGAGCGGCGAGCCGTCGAGAAACGGGCCGGCGATGTCGACGCCGATGCCGGCGATCGCCATCTCGAGCGTCTCCGTCGCCCCACACATCGCGAAGACGAAACCGCCGTTGTCAACGTAGCGCCGGATTTTCTCGGCGACGTCCTTCTTCAACGCGGGAATGTTGGCGAAGCCGAATTTCTTCGCTGTCGCCTCGGCCGTCTCCATCTGCTCGATGAACCACGGCGCGCCGCGGTACGCGATATAGAACTTGTTGAGCTGGCCGGTGAAGTCTTCATGGTGTAGATGCAGCCACTCGTACTTCGTCAGGTCGCCGTGCTCGACCTCGTCGTCGTACACGATGTCGTACGGAATGCCGGCGTAGCGCAGCGCGAGCGTCACCGCGTCGTCCCACGGCGGCGCCTTGGGCGGCGAGTACACGGCGACTTTCGGCGCCTTCTCCAGGGGCACGGCGTCCATGTTGCCGCCCGCGAGCTCGGCCCGGATCGCCGACAGCTGTCCGTCGTTCACGCTCTGCACTGAGACGCCGTCGAGCGCGGCGCGCCGGCGCAACTCCGGCGAATCAGGAAGGAGAAACGCGCCGCCGCGATAATTGAGAAACCACTCGGCGCGCCCGCCTGCCTTGAGCGCGGCGTACGTGAGACCGTACGCCTTGAGATGATTGTGCTGCTCGTCGTCCATCGGGATGAGCAGATGCTGGGCGCGCGCGGCGGCCGGGAACGCGACAGCGGCGGCGAGCAGCGCGAGGACGGCGGCGGCTCGGCGAAGAGGCATGTGAAAAGATAACATCGGCGCCGAGTCAGGGCGTGACGGGGATCGTCGCGCGCACGAGCTCCAGCTCGCGTCGCGCCTGCGGGACGAGCGCGCTCTGCGGATAGGTCAGAATCAGATGCTCGAAGCGCTCGATCGCGATCGGCACTTGCTTCTGCCGCCGCATTGCCCGCCCCCACTCGAGATCGGCTTCCGGCGCCTCGGGCGCATCGGCGTTCCGCTCGGCGATCATCTTCCACAACGCCAGCGACCGCGCTTCATCGTGCCGGTTCTGATAGAGTCGCGCCGCGACGGCGAGGAGCAGCGGCGCCGCATCCGGGAGCGCCTTTGACGCGAGTTCGAATCCGGCCGCCGCCGCCATGGTATCGCCGCGCGCCAAGTCGAGAAACGCCTTTCCCGTCGCCAGCGAGCTGTCGGCCTTGCTCCGCTCGAGAAACGCGAGCGCAGTCAAGAGCTCCGGCGTCGCGCTCGATGTCACCTTGAGCTTGGCGCGCGCGCCCTTGAGATCGCCGTCGTACAGCGCGAGCCAGCCGCTCGCCTCGCCGCTCTGTCCCGCGGCGTCCGCCAACAGCGCGCGCGCCTTGGCGACGTCGCCCGCCTTCACCCACGCCCAGGCGACCGCCTGCTGCAGCCGCGCGCGCTGATCGGGCGCCAGCGACGCGCCGTAACGGTCGATGGCCTTCTGCGCGTCGTCGGCGCGGCCGAGCGCGCCGAGCGCGCGCACATGCGTACCGAGAACAACCGAGGCAACGGCGGCGGGGTCCATCA
>JBDUCS010000381.1:0-3618 GCA_040003335.1 Gemmatimonadaceae bacterium
GCCGGCGTCACCACGATCTCGTGGTGATCCGTGCGATAGCGCTCGGCGACCATCCGCGCGTACCCGAGCTCGTTCGCCTCGCGCTCGGCAAACGCGACGGAAAACGTCTTCACCGGCTCATCGACGAGCGTCGCCATCGTCGCGGTAATCGCCGCTGAGTCGACGCCGCCGGAGAGAAAGGCGCCGAGCGGCACGTCGGCCATCAGCCGCATGCGCACCGCATCGCGAAAGCGCTCGCCGTACTCGGCGACCACGTCGCGCTCCGGTCGCGCGGGAGCGTGCCGCTCCAGCGGGAGGTCCCAGTACTGGTCGATGCGAACGGCGCCGTCACGCCAGACGAGGGTGGTGCCCGGCATGAGCCGCCGCACGCCCTCGAACATCGTTTCGTCCGCGGACGGCGCGTAGTTGGCGAGATAGTCGGGCAGCGCGCCGCGGTTGAGCGACGGGCGCACGGCACCGGCCTCGATCAGCGCTTTGATCTCGGACGCGAAGAAGAGCGTTCCATCCTGCGCGTGCACGTAGTACAGCGGCTTCACGCCGAGCCGGTCGCGCGCCAGGAAGAGCTCGCGGCGCCGCGCGTCCCAGATGGCGAAAGCGAACATCCCGCGCAATTCCTCGGGGGCCCGCGCGCCGAATTCCTCGTAGGCCCGCAGCACGCTCTCGGTGTCGCAATGCGTGCGATACGGACGTCCGCGCGCCTCGAAGGCGGCCCGCAGCTGCGGATGGTTGTAGACCTCGCCGTTATACACGATGTGCAGCGCGCCGTCGTCCGACGGCATGGGCTGGTGGCCGCCGGCGACGTCGACGATGCTCAGGCGGCGGTGGCCGAGACCGATGCCAGGGGCGACAAAGAGCCCCTCGCCGTCGGGGCCACGGTGCACGATCACGTCGCGCATTCGCACCAGCAGATCGCGATCGATGCGCCGCGAGGACGAATCCGGTATGGCGATGCCGCAGATTCCACACATTGCCCTACCCCTCCGCCGACGGCGCGGTCTCGCCGCCCATCTCGATATGCCAGCGGCCGCGCTCGAGCCGGCCGGCGGTCCACGCGGCGCACACATCCCGGGCGACGATGTCCTCACCTCGGATGCGCAGGCGCGAGCCGTCGAGCATCACGAACTCATCGATCGTCCCATCGTCGGCGGTCGCGCCGAACCACGCGAGCTCGGCATCGCTCGTCACTTCCCGCGCCGCCACATCGCCCCGCAGTCGCTTGCGGCGCACGAGGAGCAAGTCATCGAAGCCCGCCCCACCGATCGCATACGCTTCGCCGCCGGCCGCCTGCAGCGGAGTGGCGGCGCGCATCTCGGGCGCGTCACCCAACACCGGCACGAGCGCCGTGACGACGTCGAGCGAATCGCTTGCCTGCGCCACGTACGAACAGACGGGCGCGCTCGACCGCGCGCCGTACGATTCCGACACCCACCCATCCTCCGTCGTGAACGCGCCGTCGCCGCCGAGCACGGCAATCAGCAATCCGATGGGCTCCTCACCGGCACGTCGCGGCGCAACCACAAGCGCCGTCCGTGCGTCGTCTCGTCGGTCGATGCGCCCTCCGGCCGGTGCATGAAAACGCGCCTCGACGATATGCGCTCCCCGCGCCGCCACCCGATCGCGGACGATCCAGTAGCGGCCCTTGAGATAGAGAATCGACCGCTCGTGCGTCGCGTCCGCCGTCTGTCGCGCGAACCCATCGTGCGACCCAGCAAAATAGTCGAAGTGCTCGCGCGTCACCCAGGCCCGGAGCGCGCAGCGCGCCGTCGAGCGCCAGCGAAACGCATCGGCCGGATCGCTCGAGCCCGCGGCATCGAGCAACAGCGCGTTGTGCGCCCGCGCCCCGCGAAACAGGTCGCGGTCCGCGCCGACATAGCTGTACGTGCCCGGATCGATCAGGAGGGGCCGGCCGAACGCCGACAGCACGAAGGCGAGCGCGTCGGCGTGTGAGTGTGCGTCGATGAGCGCGCCGTGTGGGCCGCAGTCGGCCACGAGGTACTGCGCGTCCCGCGCCCACCGGTCGCGCATCACGAAGTAACCGCCGTCGGGAAAGCCGATCGACGTCGCCGGTGGTTCGGCGGGCACGAGCGCATCGAACGCGACGAGCCCGCCCGCGCCGAGCGTCCAGTTCACGCTCTCCGTCGCGCCGTCGGCGACGGCGGCCCAATCGCCGCGCGCGAACAGCGCCGCGCCGAGCGCGAGCGTCCCGCGAAAATCCGCCGGTGCGCGCGCGTCGAGCGGCAGCGTCCGTCCCCCGTCGTCGTCGCCGATCAGGGGCGTTCGCCCATCGGGTTGCGTGAGGTACATCAGATGATCGACCGCGGCTTCGACACGACGCGCCATCGGCGCGGGCACCGCGAGCCCTGCCCCGCGTGCGAGGAGGATCGCGTGCAGAAAAAAATCCGCCGTATAGCGCTGATACCAGGTCGCCTGCTCGAAGTAGACGCCGTCTGCTCTGATCTGCCGCTCGGCCTGCTCCACCAGGATGCGCCATCCCGCATCGCGCCAGCGCGCAGCGTCGGCGGAATCGGTCAGAAACGAGCCGAGTGAGAGCAGACCGAGCGCTTCACCCGTGAGGTGCGTGTTGGGCGCGAAGTACGTGGAGAGATACGTCTCGATGTGCTTGCCGCTCACGTGCAGCACGCCGAGCGCGCGGCGCAGCAGCGCACCGTCGAGGCCGGGCGCGTCGCGGATGAGCTGGAGCGCCCAGAGCCACGCGATGGAGCGCAGGGAGATCTCGAGGCTGCTCGCCCAGTTGATGCCCCGCTTTGGCGGATTGCCGTCGATCCACGCGCCGAGCAAGCTGGACAGGCGCGCGACATAGCGCGCGTCGCCCGTCAGCGCATACGCCTGACCCAGCGTCACGAGATGGTGGGCGCGATTAAGCTCCCAGGTGACCTTGTGATCGCCGACGACCGCGGCATCGAGGTATGGCACGCGACTCCAATGCACGTCGGGCGCGCGCTTGCCGGACACCGGATCACGCTGCCAATCGGGCGACTCGCCATACTCCACGTCGCGAAGCCCGAGGACGTCGAAGCGTCCGGCGATGATGCGATCGGCGCGCGCGACGACCATCGCGGCGGCATCGGGATGGCGCGAGCGCAAGGCGGCGGCCGTGCTCGCGACATCGCCGAGAGCGGGATACGCGCGGGGAGGTGGCGCCCCACGGAATCGGGCCAAACGCTCGGCATCGTTGCCGGTGCCGCTCGGGTCTCGAAGGCGCGGCGCGGGTACGATGTGGGACCGCTCGAGGAGCGCGGCGAACGCCTGTGTGCCGCGCGCCATCAGCTCGGCGGAGCTTCGCCCGCGCAATTTCGCCAAACGCGCCATCATGAGCGCTTCATCTGTGCGAAGGGATCATTCGCGTGACGCCGGTCGCGCGCTCGTCGTGACACCGGGAGGCAGGCCGCGAACGATTCGAGCAGCGAGGATTGACGACGAGAAACGACAGGCGGAGCGACGGCACCGTCAGCAAGCGCTGGCGCAGACGCTCGGCTTGGATCGACTGGCCGCCGATGATGTCCAGCAACGGACCGACCAACTGCGCGGGCACCATCTGCGTCCCGCTCATCTCATCGCTGCCAGACATTCCACCGTCCCCGTACGCCGTTCACGGTG
>JBDUCS010000382.1:0-3617 GCA_040003335.1 Gemmatimonadaceae bacterium
GAGAATAAGGTGCAGTCCGATCGCGCGTGCCTTCTGCGCCAGCATCGCGAGCGGCGTCTCGACCTCGCCCTGCACCGTCATCATCAGGTCCGCGAGCTCATCGATGACGACGACGATGTAGGGGAGCGGTCCGCGCGTGTAGACGAGCTCTTCGAAAGCGACGTCGGGCCGCTTCGGCGCCTTGAGGGGCGCGCCGGTCTGCACGCGCCGGTTGAAGTCCTGGATGTTGCGGCAGTTATTGGCGGCGAGAATCTCGTAGCGCTCCTGCATCTCGTGCACGGCCCATTTTAGCACCGCCGCCGCATCACGGTTGTCGGTGATCACCTTGTGCCGCAGATGGGGAAGCACGTTGTAGACCGACAGCTCGACCATCTTCGGATCGACCATCAACAGGCGCAGCGTTCGCGGCGTGTGCTTGTAGATGAGACTCGTGATGATCGTGTTGACGCAGACCGATTTGCCGGACCCCGTGGCGCCGGCGATGAGGAGGTGGGGCATCTTCGCCAAGTCGGTGATGACCGGCAGCCCTTCGAGATTCTTGCCGAGCGCGATCGGCAACGCCATGCGCGCCTGCCGGAAATCATTCGACTCGAGCAGCTCCCGGAAGCCGACGATGTCCGCCGTCGGGTTCGGCACTTCCACGCCCACCGCGCCGCGACCAGGAATCGGCGCGACGATGCGGATGCTCTGCGCCCGCATTGCCAGCGCCAAATCGTTCGAGAGATTCGCGATCTGTCGCACCTTTACGCCGGCCGCGGGCTCGACCTCGAACTGCGTCACCACCGGCCCCGTCGTGCGGCCGACGATCTCCGCTTCGACCTTGAACGTGCGCAGTGCCTCCTTGAGCTTCACGCCCATCGCATCGAGCTCTCGCTTGTCGAGCTCGACGTTGCGCGCGGGCAGGAGGCTGAGCAGCTCGGTGTTCGGCAGCTCGTCACCCGCCGCGTCGGGAAAGTCGGTTTCCTCGATCGCCGCCGACATCTCCTCCACCCGCTGCTCGGCCGCCGCGGCCTTGCTCTTTTTTTCCTTTTTTCTCTTCTCGGGGATCGCGCCGGCCAGCGGCGCATCGCCGGTACGCTCCACGTCGGGCGCGTCGATCGCCGCGTAGTCCGACGGATCGAGCGCCAGCGACCCGTCGTCGCTCGGCGGCGCGTCGCCGTCGTGCGTCGTCGCGGTCGCCTCTAGCGTCGCGGGCGCGCGCCGGCCGATCAGCATGCGCACCGGATTCCACGCCAGCGTCGTGATCGTGAGCGCCGAGACGGCCATCGCGAGCACGATCCACGATCCCTGCCCGAAGCCGGCTTCGAGATAGTGCGCGAGGAATCCGCCAAACACACCCGTATTGAGGCTCCAGATCGGTGTCTCGGCCGTCGAAAGCCCGATGCCCGTTGGCACCAACACTGCGCAGCCGAGGAGAAACAGCATCCAGTTGCGGTCGGTGCGTTCCCCCAGCCGGCCGAACAGCCGAAGCGCGTGGATCATCAGCGCAAGGGGCACGAGCGTCGCGGCGATCCGGCCGATGGCGTACACCAACGCGCCACGCACGCATCCGCCAATCGGTCCCATCAGATTGTGCGCCCGCGCGCAGTCCGCCGTCTGCGGCGTGCTCCATCCGGAGAACATCGCCGCCGCAAGAAAGACAGAGAGGAGAATGAGCGCGACGCCCGTCAGCTCGCGCCGGAGGTGGGACGACCCCACGCGATGGAGCTCCATGGATGATGCTTGCTACGTAACGAAGCGTGGAATAGCGCTTACGTCTCTACGAGTCACGTGTTGCCCCACTCATCGCTCGCGATCCGGGCCGAGTTTGGTGATCTGCCGGTCCTGGTAGATCGGGATCACGGGACAGCTGTCGAGCGCCGCGCACGGCGCGAGGTCATCGGCGAACCCTGCCTCGGTCAGCGCGCGGCCGTGCTCGCACTCGCGCAACAGGCGGTCGACGTTGTCGCCGTAACGCTTGTCGATCAGTCCGGCCGCCGTCGCGCCGTCGTTGAGCTGCACGCCATTGATGCGTTTGGTGGCGATGCGCGCGATGCGTCCGGCGCACGCGGCATCTTCGAGCGAGAACTGCTTGTCGCTTCCCGCGCAGAGGAGCGTCACCTCGGTCCCTCCGCGCAGCGCCGTCCGCAGGAGCGCGCAGACGGCCGAGAAATTCACGTACGACGCAATCACCACGTCGCGCGCGCCTTGCACGCCGACGAGCGCGCGCGTGCCGTTCGTCGTCGACAACAACACCGTCCGCCCGTCGACCGCCTCCCGCGTCATCTCGCGCGGCGAGTTGCCGAGATCGAAGCCCGCGATCGGTAGCATGCGGCGCTCGCCGGCGAGCTTGACCTCGCCGCGCTCGAATTGCTTGGCGCGCGTGATCACCTCTTCAGCCTCGGCCAGCGGCACGATGGCCTTCGCCCCGTTGGCGAGTGCGGTCGCGATCGTCGACGACGCGCGCAGCACGTCGATCACCGCCACCACGCGCCCCGTCATCAACGCCGGCGCCAGCTGCGACGGAGCGAACAACACATCCACACGCATCTACTGCTCCCGCATCAAATCGCTTTCGCGTTCGAGAAATTTTGTGTCGATCTGTCCCGACTGGAAGCGCGGGTTCTGCATCACCCGGCCGAGGAAGGGGATCGTCGTCGTCACGCCCTCGATGATGAACCCCTCGAGCGCGACTTGCACGCGGCGAATCGCCTCGGCCCGGTCGCGCCCCTGGCAGATCAGCTTGGCGAGAAGCGAATCGTAGTATGGGGGAACCGTGTAGCCGGCGTAGACGTGCGTGTCCAGCCGGACGCCGGGGCCACCCGGTGGATGGAACACGTCGATCCGGCCCGGCGACGGCTGAAAATTACGCGCCGGGTCCTCGGCGTTCACCCGCACCTCGATCACGTGGCCGCGCAGCGGCGGGAGCTCGGTGACCGAGAGCGGCTCGCCGGCGGCGACTTGAATCTGTTCCTTCACCAGGTCCACGCCGGTGATCTGCTCCGTGACCGGATGCTCGACCTGGATGCGCGTGTTCATCTCCATGAAGAAGAACGAGCCGTCCTGGTCGAGCAGCATCTCGATCGTCCCCGCGCCGACGTAGTCGATCGACTGCGCGCCGGCCACTGCCGCGTCGCCCATCCGCTGCCGCAGCTCGGGCGTCATGATAGGACACGGCGATTCTTCGATCAATTTCTGGTGACGGCGCTGCACGGAGCAATCGCGCTCGCCGAGGTGAATCACCTTGCCGAACTTGTCGCCCATGATCTGGAACTCGACGTGTCGCGGCCGCATCAAATACTTTTCGACGTACACGTCGCCGGATCCGAATGCCGAGAGCGCCTCCGAGCGCGCGAGCTGAAAGGCGCGCGTGAAGTCGTCGGGGTCGTGCGACACGCGCATGCCCTTGCCGCCGCCGCCCGCCGCCGCCTTGATGATCACCGGGAATCCGATCTCGCGCGCGAAGCCGAGCGCCTCGTCGGCGTCCTCGACGGGACCGGGTGTGCCGGGAACGATCGGCACGCCGACGGCGGTCATCTGCTTTCGCGCGGCCGCTTTGTCGCCCATCACGCGGATCTGGTCGGCCGTCGGCCCGATGAACGCGATGTTCGACGCCGCGCACGTCTCGGCGAACTCCG
>JBDUCS010000090.1:0-12210 GCA_040003335.1 Gemmatimonadaceae bacterium
TCGACATCAGCGAGGGCGATTTCGTTGGTGTGGCTTCCGCGACCGCCTCGGGGTTCGGAGATTGTGGTATGTCGATCGAGCACATCTCGGATACCGCCCGGTGGGTCGCCGTCTATCGCGCGATGGAAAGCGAGCGGCCCGACGCGATCTTCCGCGACCCCTACGCGCGGCGGCTCGCCGGCGAGCGCGGTGAGGCGATCGTTGGCGAGATGAAGCGCGGGCGCCAAATGGCGTGGGCGATGGTGGTGCGCACGGCGGTCATGGACGAGATCATTCTCGACACGATCGCGCGCGGCGGCGCAGATCTCGTGCTCAATCTCGCCGCTGGTCTGGACGCGCGGCCGTGGCGGCTCGCGCTCCCACCGACGCTGCGCTGGGTGGACGTGGACTATCCCGACATTCTCGCCTACAAGCGGGAGACGATCGGCGATGCGGCCCCCCGGTGCGAGTACGAAGCGCTCCCGGCCGATCTCACCGACGCGAGCGCGCGCCGCGCGCTATTCGCCCACATCGGCGCGGCGTCGCAACGCGTGCTCGTCGTCAGCGAGGGCTTGCTGATCTATCTGACCGCGGATCAGGTCGGCGCGCTCGCGGTGGACCTGCACGCCCAGCCCGGCTTCCACTGGTGGCTGATCGACCTCGCCCATCCGCAACTCCTCGCGATGATGCAGAAGAGCTGGGGAAAGAAGGTCGCGCAGGGCAACGCGCCTTTCCGATTCGCGCCCGCCGATGGCACCGCCTTCTTCCGCACGTTCGGGTGGCGCGAAACGCAGTTTCGTTCGGCGATGGACGAGGCACGCCGGCTGGATCGTGAGATGCCCGGCATGTGGCTCTGGCGCTTCATCGCCCGCTTCCACTCGACAAAGCGCCGCGAGGTCATGCGCCGCTTCAATGGCTTCGTGCTCCTCGAGCGCGAATAAAACGAAAACGAATCACGTTACTTGGCGTAACGGTCCGCGCCCATGAAGTGCAGCGACACGTACGGCTCGTCGCCCACCACCCAGCTGTCGTGCGGCTCGGGCGGCACGTAGAAGAGCTCGCCGGCGCGCATTTCGACCACGCGACCGTCGGCGAAGGCCACGGTGGCGCAACCGCCGAGCACCATGCCGACGTGCTCGGACCACCGCCACCCCGGCTCGTACGTCGCGCGCCCGATCGTCATGGCACCGACCCGCACGAGCTCGAATCGGCCTTTCACCATCGTGCGCACTACATCGGGTGATTCGAATCGTTTCAGGATGACCTCATGCATCTTCATCTCCGGAAAATGTCCGCGCTTCGCGCCGAGCTTGCGCCTTCACCGTTTACGTTTGGGTGTTCAGCGCCGCGTCACTCCCGTCGTTTCGAGCGCCGGCATCCGCCGTCGCGCTGCCGCGCCGCGCAACCTCGAGCCCGCTCACGACGATCGAGAGCCAGAGTCCGCCGGCCGCGAAGCCGCTCACCACGTCGCTGAAGTAGTGGACGCCGAGGTACAGGCGGCTCCAGCCGATGCCGACCACGAGCAGCGTCGCCGCGACGACGATCGACACCTGCAGCCAGCGTGGCTTGACGAGCAGCGCGAGGAAGTACGCGACGAGCCCATAGCCGATGATCGCACCGGACGCATGGCCGCTGGGGAACGCCCACGTCGGCTCGCTAGCGTAGGGGTCGGACCACGCTGGCCGGGGCCGGTGGATCAGAAACTTGAGGAGCGTCGTCAGGAGCCCGCCGCCGCCGAGTCCGACGAACCAGCCGACGAGCGGAAGGCGCTGACCCTTCACGAGGAGCACGGCGCCGACCGACAGGCCGAGCGCGTACATCGCCGGGAGCGCGCCGAGGATGCTGAAGACGCGCGCGAAGAGGATGCCGGCCGGCGTTGCGCTCCGGTGGAGCTGCGCCGCGAGTCGCAGGTCGAGTCGCGCCAGTGAGCGACCGCCGACGACGCTCTTCGTGATGAGCGTGAACGCGATCAGCGCCAGCACGCTGATCATGAGACCGAGCGTCAGGTGCAGTCCGAGCGCCTCGCCCGGCGTGAAGCGCGCGGCGAGAAAGCCACGCAGTCTCGGGAAATGCGACAACCGGCGCTGCAGACCGGGACGGGCAACGGTGCGCTTCCATAGCGATTGCTCGTCGCGCCACAACTCGTCGGCGTGCGCCCGCACGTACCGCCAAGCGAGGAACACGACGACGGCAATCGCGCCGGCGATCGCGAGCACGCCGGTCGCGCGGCCGAGCGTGCGCTCGAGGCGCGGGAGGTTCTTGCCGAAGATGAAGCCGAGCGTGGCGAAGACGAGCGTCCAGGCGATGCCGCCGGCCGCATTGTAGAGCGTGAATCGGCCGAACGGCATCTCGGTGACCCCGGCGAGAATCGCCGCGAGAATGCGCAGCAGCGCGACGAATCGGCCGAGGAAGACCGTCTTCGAGCCGTGCCGGCCGAAGAAGCCCCGCGCCGTTTCGAGCTTCGCCGCGTCGAGCCGCACGAAGCGTCCGTACCGCAACACGAGCGCGAGCCCGCCGGTTCGTCCAATCCAGTATCCGCCGGAGCCGCCGAGCACCGTGCCGAGGCTCGAGGCGAGGATCACGCCGGCGATGTCGAGCTTCCCGTTCGCCGCCAACGCCGCCGCCGTCACGAGCGCCGTTTCTCCCGGCACGGGAACGCCAAACCCCTCGAGTGTCACGAGGAGCGCAACGATCACGTAGCCGTACGTCGAAATCAGGTGGGACAGCAAAGGGCGGGTGCCGGGTGTCGGGAGCCTGGTGCCGAATGCGGGTGCCGGGTGCCGGGTGCGCGAACGTTCGTAGGCTAATCGGGAACGGTCGTCGTACCTAGGTCGTCCGGCACCTGGCACCCGGCAGCCGGCACCATATTATTCGGCATGCGCCGCCCGCTGCTCGCCCGTGCTATTCACGGCTTCCTCGCCATCTGGTTCGCGGTGGCCGTGACCGAGCCGGTCACGCTGCACGCGTGCCCGGTGCACGATGGCGCGGTGGCGACGGCGGGCGCGTCGCACACGACGCACCACCCCAACGCGCCGTCGGCTCCTTCCGGAGAGCGCCACTCGACGTCGCACCAGTGCGCGTGCCTGGGCGACTGCGCCGGCACCGCGCCCGCAGCGCTCGTCTCCGCGCGGCTCACGATCTCCGACGTCGCGACCATCGCCGCGCCTCGCGCGACGGCGGTCCCATTTGCGTCGCACACCGCCGGACCTGTCCCGCACGCGCGTCCGTTCGCCAACGGTCCGCCCGCCTCGCACACGGCGTAGCGACACCGCCGGCTGAGCTCTGCCGCGGGCGCACGCCCAGGTCGCCAGCACAATTCACGACGCGCAGTTCGCGCGCGGCATCGCGACGGCGAGCCGCGTGGCGCGTTCGACAACGCATCGCGGAGCGGTTTCCATGCTCATCTCTCTCGCATCAACTGGCATTCGGCGCGTGCGCGTCGGCGTGGCGTTCTTCGCCTTTGCGGCGACGATCGTCGCCGCGCATCCGGCGCCAGCGGCGTTTCACGTGCATCTCCGTCGCTCGGATCCGGCCGACAGCGCGCACCTCGCCTCGGCGCCGACGGTCATCCGCTTGTGGTTCTCGGGTAAGGTCGAGCTGGCGGTCACCGGTGCCACGCTCACCGGCGCCAACGGCGCCGCGGTCTCGCTGAGTGACGCGGCGATGGCGAACGCGAGCGACACCGCGGCAGTCGTCTTCACGATCAAGGGCGCGCTGCCGCCCGGCCGCTACGACGTCGCATGGCGCACGGCGGCCCCCGACATGCACCCGACGCGAGCCCGGTTTTCATTCACGATCGACGCGGCGGCGGCGCCCCTACCGCGGAAGCCGTGATGCGCGGCAGGCGCTCGTCTCCCTTGGTGCTCGCCACCTTCGTGGCGACTTCGCTCGTTGCGCGCGCGTCCCCGGCACAGCGTCCGGCGCCGGACGCCGCGCAGCGGCGCGCGGCCTGCCGCGATTCTGTCGCGCGCACCGATACCACCAACGCGGCGCTCGCGCGATGCTCGGCTCGTCTCGCGGCGGTCACCGTCGTATCGACGGCGGCGCGCCGTGCCGAGCCGCTGAGCGCGGTGTCCGTCCCGCTCGTCCTCGTCGAGCAGACGCCTGCCCTCAACGCCTGGGACTTGCTGCGGCAGACCGCGGGCGTCGAAGTCCACGATCAAGGGCAAGGGCCCGGATTCGCATCGGACATGTCGGTGCGCGGATTCAGCTCCGACCACTCGACCGATCTCGCGCTGTGGATCGATGGCGTGCCAATCAACGAACCGGTGAACGGGCACGCGGAGGGCTACAACGATTTCAGTCTCCTCTTTCCGCAGGCGATCAGCGATCTCGACGTGATCAAAGGACCGACGAGCGCGCTGTTCGGAAACTTCGCGCTGTCGGGCGTCGTCAACGTGCGCACGCTGGAGCGCGTGGCGGGCACGCAGCTCCTCGCTTCCGGCGGCTCGTTCGGTCACGGTGATGCGTCGGTGCTCACGGGCTTCGACCACGGCGCCGTGGGGAGCGGGGTGCTCGGTGTGCGCGTTTTGCACGACGAGGGATGGCGACCGAACAGCGCGAGCGATCTGGCCCAAGTGCACGCGCGCGTCGTCCACGATGTGAGCTCGAGCGCCACGATCGATGGCGGCATGGAGCTCTACGGCGCACGATGGAACTCGCCCGGCTATCTGGGCGAAGCCGAGTTCGCCGCGCGACGCTACGACATCGTCTCCAACCCGAGCGATGGCGGATACAAGCGGCGCGCACAGGAGCGCGTGAGCCTGCGCGTGATCTCGGGATCGATGCTCTGGCGAACGACCGCGTACGCGACGCAGGGCCGATGGCAGCTTTTTCTGACCATCCCTCCGGCTGGCGGACAGTTCGAGGGGAGCGGCAGCCAGACCGAGGAAGAAGACACGCGCTACGGCTTCGGACTAACGAGCGCGCTCACCTGGGTGCTGCCGCGCGCCGAGGTCACGATCGGGACGGAAGGGCGCTACGACCATGCCGATTTCGAGAATTGGCTCACCACGCGGCGAACGCGCGATTCCGCCAGCGTGATCGTGCGTGGACGGCAGGCGTCAGGCGCGCTGTTCGTGCAATCGGCCGTTGACGCGACTGACGCGCTTCGCCTCACGCTCGGCGCGCGCGTGGACGAAGCGGACACGCGGTCGTCGCTGCAGCACGCGGGCGCGGCGGCGATGAGCGCGAGGCACAGTGCCGTGTCGCCCAAGCTCGGCGCACTCCTGGCGGTCGCTCGCGGCGTGGCGCTGTACGGCAACGTGTCGCGCGGATTTCGGCAGAGCGACGGCGTCATCACCGATCCGACGCGCGGCTTCATCACGGCGTGGGCGTACGAGGGCGGTATCAAGCTCGACCATCCACGCGGCGCGGCGTCGCTAGCGCTCTTCCGCATGGACGTGAGCAACGAGGAGACGTTCAATCCGCTATCGAGCGGATCGAGCCGCGGCGGGGCGAGCCGGCGGCAGGGCGCGGAAGCGTCGCTGCGCGTTCCGCTCGCAGGCCTATTCGCCATCTCGGCCGATTGGACGTTCAACGACGCGCGGTACCGGAACTTCGTCGTGCGGAACGAGGACGACCCATCCAAGGCGGATACGCTCTCGGGGCTGCGCGTCTTCAACACGGCCAAGTACGTCGGCATCGCGGCGCTCGAGTGGGCGCGCCCCGCGTCGGAACACCGGGTCGCCTGGCGCGCGCGCGTCGCCGGCAACTGGGTGGGCCCGTACTCGCCATTTGACGAGCCCGGCGTGGTTATACCCGCGTACGGCCTGCTACACGTGGGCGGCGGCGCGACGCTCGGACGTGCATCCGTCGATGTCGGCGTGCGCAACGCATTCGATCGCCCGTATCCCGAGCTGGTCGCCGGCCACATCGTGGCCCCGGGCCAAACGCGGGCGATCTACGGCTCGCTCCGATACGCGTTCTAGAACCGGCAAGAGTAAAGAAGAGCGCGCTGTTCGCCTGCGCGACCGCGCGCCAACCGTTAGCCGATAGCTTCTCGTCATGCGCTACATCGGCAACAAGACCAAGCTGCTCGACTTCATCGGCGCGCGGCTGGCGCACCTCGGCATCCGCGGCGGCCGTGCGCTCGACGCGTTCGCCGGCACGGCCACGGTCGGCGCGTTTCTCAAAACACGCGGCTTTACGGTCATGACGAGCGACGTCATGACGTACAGCTATGTCTTCCAACGGGCATATGTCGTCGCCGACCACTACCCAGCGTTCCGCGCGCTGCGCGCTGATGCGGCGGTCGAAGCGGCGCTGCGTCATCCCGTGCTCCGCGCCGCGGCGACCGATCGGATGCCGGACGCCGCGCCGCCGGCCGCGCGGCGCCTCGCGCAGGAGCTCGTGTATCTCGACACGATGGTGGACGGCGAGCGCGGGTTCATCACGCACAACTTCAGCGATGGGTCGCGCGCGCAGCGCACGTACTTCACGCGCGACAACGCTGGGCGCATCGACGCGATCCGCCGCACGCTGCACGAGTGGCGCGCGTCGCGCCTGGTCGGCGAAACGGAATTTTTTCTGCTTCTCGCCTCGTTGATCGAGGCCGCGGACACCGTCGCCAACACGACCGGCGTCTACGCGGCGTACGTAAAGAGCTGGCAGTCCAACGCGCGCCGCCCCCTTCGGCTCAAGCTGCCGCTCGTCGGTGCGCGCGGCGCCGGCGCCGGCCGCTGCCGGGCGTTCCTCGGCGACGCCTCGCGCGCGATAGTGGAGGCTGGCGCGCTCGACGTCTTGTATCTGGACCCGCCGTACAACACGCGGCAATACAGCGGCTACTATCACGTTCCCGAACTCCTTGCTCGCGGCTGGTTCGATGGCGACCTGCCCGCGCTCCGAGGTAAGACGGGTCTCATTCTCAACCGCGACGACCAGCGCTCGGACTGGTCGTCACGCAGCCGCTGCGTCGGCGCTCTCGAGACGCTGCTGGCGGGGGCGAACGCGCGCCACGTTCTTCTCAGTTACAACAACGAGGGGATCATCCCGGCGGCCGACATTCGACGCGCGCTTCGGGCGTACGGCCAGGCTCATACCTACCGCTGCTTCAGCCGGCACTATAGACGGTACCGTGCGGACACCCGCGCGTACTCCGCTGACTCGACCGTCGAATATCTGCACTACGTCTCGCAATAGCGTCGTCGGTCGTCGGTCGCCAGCGCTTCGCCGATGGGCTGACGATCGACGGCTGACGACTGACGACTTCAGAAAATGCCAGAATCCGCCACCACCACTTCGCTCGACATCTTCGTCGCCCGGCAGCCGATCTTCGATGACAAAGATCGCGTGGCGGGGTACGAGCTGCTCTCCCGGCGCAGCGGCGACGCGACGCGCGCCGATGGGCTGAGCGCGCTACAGATGTCGAGCGAGGTGCTCGTTCAGGCCGTGATCGGCATCGGCATGGAGCGCATCACGGGCGGCGCGCCAGCGCCCCGAGACGCTGTCGAAGCGCGAGATCCCGGTCGGCCAGGTCAGTGTCATCCGATTGATGAACCTCCTCCAGGACATCAACGCCAACGACCGTAAGATCGTCGAGACCTTCCAGACCGATGTCGCGCTCAGCTACAAGCTGCTGCGCATCGTCAATTCGGCGAGCTTCGGTGGCCGCGGCATCGAGTCGATCCAACACGCCATGCTGCTCGTCGGGCGCCAAGCCTTGCACCGGTGGCTATCGCTGCTCCTCGTGTCGTCGCTCGCGATTCGCACTGGCATGGACCAGGAGCTTGCGCTCGCCGCCATCCGCCGCGCACGCATGTGCGAGCTGCTCGACGAATCGAGTGGCCAGCGCGCCTCGGCGGGCCAGCTCTTTCTCGTCGGACTTTTCTCGGTGCTCGACGCGCTGCTCAAGATTCCGATGGAGGAGATTATTGGACGCCTGGATCTGGCCGACGATGTTCGCTCGGCGCTCCTCGGCCGCACCGGTGCGCTCGCGCCCGCGCTCGAGCTGTGCGAGGCGTACGAGGCCGGCAGCTGGGAGTCGGTGACGCGGATTGCCGAGGGCATGCGGGTCGACGCGCAGCAGGTGCCGACGATCTACCTCGACTCGCTCGGCTGGGCGTCCGAACGGCTGAAGGCGGCGAACGACAGCTGAGGCGCACGGGGCGCCGCCGGCGCTCCGGAGTGCGACGAAGGGCGGTGGCCGCGACTGCGGTCACCGCCCTTCGCCATCGCGGAGCCGGCGGTCACTCTTGCTTGTGATAGACCATCGCGCGCGGCGGGGAGTCATCCATGTCGCACCGATGGACATCGGCCGCGCGCGCGGTCCAGCGCATCCTACGCGAACTGCTGCGGTTGGCATGACGAGCGGCGCTGTAGGCGGATGAGCCGCGCTCCTTGACCCGCCTCGGCCGCAACCTCATGGTACCGCTTCCTCAATCGCACGAGCCGCCGGGATGGACTCCCCCAGCATCGAGCAGCGACCGATCGACTTGCCGGCGACGCGCCCCGTCTCGCCGGGCGACGGGGCGCGCCCGGTGCACGCGCAGCCCGCGCTGGTCCGCCGCGCCGACAGCATTTGGGCCCGCGCCGAGCGTGCGCGCGACGATCTCTACGAATCGCTCCAGCGGGCGTGCGCCGCCGAGGGATTCGACGCCCTCGTGATCAAGTCGCCGCCGTACGTGCAGCCGACCTGGGTAAAGTTCGAGTGCTGGGTGCCGCGCGAAGACCGGCTGATTACCGAGCGCGGGTCGGCCATCATCAGCATCGTCCCCAAGGAATTCCATCAGTACGAGTTCGAGTACCAACTGGAGCTGACCGATCGCGGGCGGCCGGCACAGTTCTTTCCTCCACTGCGGCAGTTCGACGCCGCGAACGCCGCGCAGCTCGTGCGCTACCTGCTGCGCCGCGCGCCAATGCCGTCGTTCGAAACGCTGGAGCTGCGGCGCATGCCGTGGCAGGCCTGGAAGCCGCGCAATCGCATCACGGCGCTCCGCACCGATTGGACGGAGCCGATGGCGATGATGGCGCTCGTCGTCGGACTCTTTCTCATCCAGTACCGCGGGTTCGGCTTCCTCCTCATTGCCGGCGGGGCGGTGGCGTTGGTGGTCCTCAAGCGGCGTGGCGTCGTTGTGCGCAGCTCGGGCAAGCCCGAAATCGAGCCGCGCATTCTGCACCGCGTCGACTCGTGGCAAACGGTGATCTCCGGACTCGGCGACGACAGCGAGCTCCTGCTCGTGCGGTTCATGGAAGTGCTCAAGCATCCACCCACCGACGGATTCGTGTCGCGCGTCGAGCGGGTATGGTCGTTCGGACTCGACGGAAAGATCGAGCGCGAGCAAATCGTGATCACGCTCGGACGCGGGATCCTCTTCTGCCGGATCCAGCCCTACGACAAGGAGCTGTACATCGGCTGGGATGCGCACCTGAACAGCGGGCAGTGGACCGAGCGGACGGTGCAGAAGGGCATCGACACGCAGACCGAACGCCTCACCGCGGTGAACACTGTCGTCCCCGGCTGGCAGCAGTTGACGCAGTTCGACGTCACCGACGTCAGCACGCTGATCGAGTGGACGCACGCGAAGTTCGTGCAGTTGATCAAGCGGCTGATGGAAGAGCGCAAGATCGATCAAGAGGTCGACTTCCACATTTTGCGCGGCGAGCGTCAGGGACTCACGAAGGATGCGCCCCCGGAGGACGCCGAGGCGAGCGCGGCCGGCGTTCGCAACGTCGCCCGCACGATCGGCAAGAAGCTCCAGCGCACCGGCTGACGCGCAGTGTACCTCGCGTCGTTCGATGGCGGCGCCGGCGGCGCGATTCGCCAAGGGGCGCTGAAGCTGCCGTGCCTCTCGCCGACGCCGGAGGCGGTGCGCGACTCGTGGTGGGCGCAGTACACGCGCCTCGTCGCCACGGCCGGCGCCGTCGGCGGCGATGTCGCGCTGCGCGTGTCGCTCACCGGCAGCGGACTGCTCGACCGCGTGCACCTCGTCTCCGCGCCCGATACGCGCGATGCGGCGCTGCGCCGTTACCTCGCGTCCTTTACACGGCTCGATGTGATCGCCGACGGATCCACCGTCTCGCCATCGAGCCGCGAGGAGTACGACGCGATCGTGGACGATGTGCCGCGGCTCCAATGCCGCGCGCGCGCGAGCGGATTTCGTTGGCGCGACGTCTGGTTCGCCTGCGACTTCCGCATCGGTCCGCTGCTCGACGGGCTCGTCGCGGAAGCGGACACGCTCGGTTTTCGGATGACGTATCAGGTCAACGTCAATCGCGGCGCGATCACGGCCGACCGCGTCGGCGACGCGCGCAAGAACGCGCTGCGCGTGCAGGACGTTCCCGGCGTTCCGCCGGCCCTTCCATCGCTGCAGTCACGGCTGTCGACGCATCTCGCCGGCGCGACGGCCGTCTGCGAGGAGCTCGTGGCCGTCGACACCACGGACGCCGCCGCGTGGCTCAACGAGGCGCTGCGCCGTCACTTCCAGCGGCGCTTCGGCGGACTCGGCTTCGACACTCCGTACTTCGATTTCGTCGACGGCGACTTCAGCGATTGGTTCTCCGCGCCGTCGTCATCGCCGGCGCCATCCGAGCTTTCGCTCGACGAGCTCTGCGCCAGCGCGATCGATGATGCGGAGGCCGACGCGCTCATCGGCGCCCGCCCCTCGAGCGACATCGCCGCGCGCTTCGCCAGCCGCGTCCGTCGCGATGCGCCTCCGGGCAGCGATTCGCCATCGTCGCTGGTCTGGACGCCGCCGCCCGGACTCCCACAGCTCCCCATCGCGTACGCCGGCGAGCAAGACTTCATCTTCATCAGCTACAAGCACGACGACATCCCACGCATCGCGCCGGTGATCGCCGAGCTCGGCGAGCGCGGCCAGCGCGTCTGGTACGACTCCGGCATTCCCGGCGGCGCCGAGTGGGACGCGATGATCGAGGAGCGGATCGCGCGATGCCGCGTGCTCCTCCTGTTCGTCAGCCAAGCCGCGGTCGCCAGCAAGTACGTGCGCCGCGAAGTGAAGTTCGCCGACACGCTCGGCAAGCCAATCGTCAGCGTCGCGCTCGAGAATGCGCATCTCACCGACGGCATGCGCATGCTCCTTTCGCAGTACCAGATGCTCAGCGGGGCAGGGGCCGGGCTCCACCACCAGCTCCAGATCGCGTTTCGGCACCTGGGGACTGGCGACTAGCTCATGCCCCGCGCGGAGGAGTCGTATCGCCGCAGCACGGCGCGCGGCTTCACGTCCACCAAACCGTCGCCGTTGCGCCCGGATCGCCGACGGTCACGATCCACGCGTCGCGCTCGCCGAGCCTGGGGAAGGAGACGGCAGCGCGCTCGCGCATGGCGACCGGCATGCCGACTCGTCCGCCGCGTTCGTACATGAAGAACGGAAGCACGGCCGAAAAGCCATTCTTGAGCGGCAGCGAGGCGACGACGAGGTCGATGACATTGGAAACAGCGGATCCGAACCTTCCGGCCGCCGTCACTGTCCACTGTCGAGGGGCTTGGGGCTAGGGACGCTACAAAAAAAAACCGTTTGAGTCGGGACCGTCCCTAGCCCCAAACCCCCAGCCCCCTACTCTCCCCTGATTTCTCTGTTCCCGGATCCCGATGGATACCGTATCGCGCGATCTCCGGTACGCGGTTCGCTCACTCGGCCGTGCGCGCGGATTCAGCGCGATCGCGATTGGCGTGCTCGCGCTGGGGATCGCGGCCAATACCGCGATCTTCAGCGTCGTCAACGGCGTGCTCCTCAAGCCGCTGCCCTACGCGACCCCCGACCGCGTCGTGATGCTATGGAGCCACTGGGAGAACTGGCCCCAGACGTGGGTGTCGCCGCCGGAGTTCATCGACTACCAGCGCGAGCTGCGCGGCGTCGACCGCATCGCCGCGTTCGACTACGGCTCGCGCAATCTCACCGGGGGCGACAAGCCGGAGCGCGTGCGCGCGGCGTTCGGCTCGGCAAGTCTCTTCGCCACGCTCGGTGCCGGCGCGGCGCGCGGGCGCGACATCGGCGCGGACGACGATCGGAGCGGCGCACCGCGCGTTGCGGTGTTGAGTGACGGACTCTGGCGTCGCCGCTTCGGCGGTGATCCGTCGATCGTTGGCAAAGAAATTCGACTCTCCGATTCGAGCGTCACCGTCGTCGGCATCATGCCGGCGGGCTTCGAGCTCCCGCTCGACTTCGGGCAGCCGGTCGATCTGTGGATGCCGCTGCAGCTGGGCACAGTCGATCCCGACGATCGCGGCAACCATGGCCTCAACGTCGTCGCGCGGCTCCGCGCCGGCACGAC
>JBDUCS010000091.1:0-12142 GCA_040003335.1 Gemmatimonadaceae bacterium
GCGGTCATGAGCGGCGAGTCGATGCCGGCCTCGTGCACGCCCTGCCACTCTTCCTCGAACGACGGCACGTTATCCATCCCGCGCGGCCACTCCATCGGCACTGGACCGTAGCGCCGCTCCTGCGAGAAGACGTTGATGTACGTGTTGAATCCCTCGTCCATCCACGCGTACCGACGCTCGTTGCTCCCGACGATCATCGGGAACCACTCGTGCCCGTGCTCGTGATCGTTCGTGCGGAAGACGTCGCCGGGCGACTGCGGATTCATGTAGCCGTCCATCACGAACATCGGATACTCCATGCCCGCCACGGGCCCGGCGACACTCGTCGCCTGCGGGTACGGATACGGAAACAGCAGCTCGGAATACGTCTTGAGCGTCCACTGATTGTTCTCGGCGACCTGCGTCCACTCGGCGCCGGCCTTTTGCTGGTACAGCGCCTGACAGACGATGCCATTCCAGCTGGTCGCGTCCCAGCGGAAATCGGGGGCACCGGCCCACGCCACGTCGCGCACATTGCGCGCGCGGAAGCGCCACGTCTTTGTCCCCGGCGTCGGCGTCGCCCTTGCTTCGCTCTCCGGAATCACCTGCACGACGCTCGCCGACTTCGACGCGCGCTCGAATCGTGCGCGCTGCTCGGCGCTCAGCACATCGGCCGCGTTTTCGAGCGTCCCCGATCCGGCGACGACGTAGCCCGCGGGCACCGTCACCGCGTAGTCGATGTCGCCGTACTCGAGGTAGAACTCACCCTGCCCCAGATAGGGATCGGTGTTCCACCCCTTCACGTCGTCGTAGACGGCCATGCGCGGATACCACTGGGCCAGTTCGTACAGCGTGCCGTCCCGACCCATGCGGTCGCTGCCGTGGTCGGGAATGTTGAACGCATAGTCGATCGCGATCGTCGCCGTGCCGCCGTTGGGCGCGAGCGGCGCCGGAAGATCGATGCGCCCCACCGTGTCGTCCACCTTCACGGTGCTCTGCTGGCCGTTCACCGTCACCGAGCGCAGATCGTATCCGCCGGCGAAGCCGCCGACGCCGAAGCGCGACTCCGCCTGGAAGACTCGCGATCCCTTGCTCCCCGGGCGGTACAGGTTCTGGTCGAGCTGCAGCCAGACGAGCGGGAGCGCGTCGGGGGAGTTGTTCGTGTACTTGATCGTCACCTGTCCAACGATGTTTTTTGACAGCGTGTCGAGCGTGGCCGTGATCGAGTAGTCCGCGCGCTGCTGCCAGTACGAGGGGCCGGGCGCGCCGGTCGCGAGCCGATATGCGTTTGGCTGCGGCCAGTCGGCGCGATTCGCGCTGCCAAACGGATCGGCCGACGAGCCGGCCGCCCGCGCGGTGCGAGCCGGCATCCGAGCCGGTCCCACCTCGTCGTTTGGTTGGCGAGCGCAGGCCGAAACGACCATGGTCACGAATAACAGTCGAGCTTTCATCTCACGAGTCCACGATTGTGGTGATGGGTCAGTCTGGCCTGCTGAGCTTCGCGAGCACCTTCGTCCCGTCGTTCGCGTTCGTGAGGAGTGTGTCGAAGTCGTCGCCCTCGATCACCGGCGCCTCTCGCGCGTAGACGTAGTCGCCGAGCCGCCACGCGGAAGACTTTGTGTGATCGCGGCCGTAGACGCGATACACCGCGTTGTTCTCCAGCCGAACCACGTCTCCGCCATCGATCAGCGACACGATGCTGAGCGTCCCCGCCGGCGCGACGACGCGCGAGCGGCGGCGCGGCGGCGGGCCGGCGTCATAATCGCGCGGCGGCGCTAGCGGGGCGTCCCGCACGATCGGCGGTGCCGCAGGCTCTCGCCCGCGCGTCGCCGCCTCGGCGAGCACTCGCTCCGTGTAGAGCCGAAGCCACGCGTCGAGCGCGGCGCGCTGTCTGGCCGAGAGCGTCGACACGCCCGTCGCGCGCATCTCCTCCGGCGTCATCACGATGCTCGCGGAGAATGGCTGGTCGCGCTGCTGCGCCGCGAGCACGGCGGGGAGCACGGCGAGCGACAGGGCGGCGCCCGCGAACATCTGGAAGATTCTCATTGGAACACGCCGAAGTGCCCCAGAAGCCACCAGAGAAGCGCGAAGATCAGCACCGTGCTGAAGCATCCGCCGCCAAGCTTTTTTGCGCCGTAGCCGGCGGCCATGCCGCGCAGGAGCTTGCTCATCTCGTCGTCTCCGAAATAGAGGGTTGACCCGCCGTGATACCCGCAGTGGCAACTCGGGTGCCTAAACCTGACAAAAAGAAAAGGCGGAACACTCACTCGCGGACCACGGTCAGCGACAGCGGCGGCAGTGACAACCGCTCCCCCGTTTGCAGCGTGAACCGCGCCGGCTCCCGGTTCGGCGACGCGTGCCCGCTGCCGCCGTTGGGCCGCCACTCATACTCGGCGCCCGATAGGCGCGCCACGTCGAGTGGCGCGCGGAGTGGGACGCGCACGCTCCACGTACGGTGCGGGTCGCGGTTCACGAGCATGAGCGACCAGGCTCCGCCCGGCCGGCGCAGCGCGTACGCGCCGACCGGCGCAACCGCACCGCGCGCCTCGGCTACGACCCGAGCGCGAAAGATCTCGTGCGCTCCGCCGGCGGAATCCGCCCAGAGCGTCGTCAGCATTCGCGCGGCATAGAGGGTCGCGTTCGGCGCGGTGATGCGGCGCTGCTCATCGCTCACGAAGAGCATGTTGTTTCCCCAGCTGTCGCAGCGCGCCGCCCTGTCGAGGTTGCTCGGCTCCGTACCGTAGAAAAAGGCCGCCGAGCCCCCTTCGGTAAGAAAGAGCGCGACGGACTCGGCGTTGAGCAGCGCCCCGGCCCGCTCCATCTCGGGCGCACCGGAAAACGCCGAGTAGCCGTATTCGGTGATCACCATCGGCACGCCGGGCGGGAGTCCATCCGCGCGGAATTTGCGCAGCGTGCGGCGGAGGAGATCTGGAAGCGAATCGAGCTTCGGCGCCACCGCTCCGCAGACGTCGTCGAACGGATACCACTCGAAGGAAAAGAAAGAAAAGTCGGCGAGTCGGCCACGCTCCTGCAACGCGCGCACGAAGTGCGTCAGCCACGGCCGCTCGTCGGCGCTGCGCTTCCACGACATCTGCACGTCGGTTCCGGCGGACTGGAACGACGGACCTCCGAGCCGCACGGTCGAGTCCACGTCGCGGAGCGCGCGCGCCGCCTGGCTGTAGAGCGCGGCGATGTCGCGCGGGTCGGCGTACTGGCCGTCGGGCTCCTCGCCGAGCTCGATCCGCTCCACGCGCAGGCCGCGGCGGCGCACGTACCGCAGCAGCGCCGCGCCGTTGTCTGGGACGTCGTACGCGATGCCGACCGGGAGCAGCACCGGACGGTCTCCCGTGATGCCGCTCGAGAAGACGAGATCGATGCCCGGCTGCTCTGTCGCGTCGTCGCGATCGGCGGCCGTGTGCCACGGGTCGGTGCTCGACACGTACACGCGCGTCTGCCGCGACGCGCGCGGCGCGTGCGCGATCGCGTCGTGAAACTCGCCGCCGCCGATGCGGCCGGCGCCGATCTCGCGCACCGCGTAGCCCAGTCCGTCGCGCACGTCGCTCGATCCGGCGGGCGCGACGCCCGAGCTCGCGTACATCAGCACGCGGAGCCATCGTGCTCGTGGCGCGGCGCCCAGCGATAGCTCGACGTCGCCGCCATGGCCGGCGCGCACGTCGCCGCGCGGAAAGGTGCGCCACATGCCATCGGCGTCCTCGTCGGCGTCCCCGGGCTGCTCGCCGGCCCAGTACTGCACCTCGTAACGGGTGGCGAATGGAACGCCCCACGCAATGCGCATCGCGTTCACCGGCTGCGGGCGGCCGAGGTCGATCAGCATCCACTGCGGATGCGCGTCGTTGGGCTCGCCGGTGAAGCGGCGATCGAGATACGGATTGCTCTTCCAGAAGCTCGTGCTGTCGCCGTCATCGATCCGCGAGTAGCTCTCGTCGTTCGCCTGATCGATCGTGCTGCCGCGTCGCGGGAGGTGGTAGCCGTGCGAGACGGTGATGGGCTCGGGCGCGCTGTCGTCGGAGATCCAGTAGCCGCGTTGGCGCGCCGCATCGCTCCACCGGCCGCGCGGATTCCAGTGCCACGCCTCCACGCCGAGCTCCGTACGCAGGCGGTAGGAGATTTGGTGGAATCCGGCCGAGCGCATCGCGCGGACGTTCTCGGGCGTAAAGATCCGCGCCGTGACACCGGCGGCGTGGCCGTCGATCGTTGAGCCGAGGGCGGTGAGCGGATCGAAGGTGGCGGCGGGCGACGTGGCGTCGATGATGACGGAGGCGCGCGGTGCATCGGAGACCGGCGCGCCCACGACGATCGCGCCGGCGACGAGCGCGAGGAGAACCCCGGTGCGCTGGCGAATGGACGTTGGTCGTTCGTCTCGTCGCGCGCCCGCCGCAGCTACTTGCTCGTGATCTCGATCACGCCGCCAGCGTGGTTCGTTCCGTACTTCACGCCCGCCTGAGGGCCGGGGATGTACTTGACCTGGGCGACCGACTGCACGGGAATTTGCCGCAGGTCGTCGATGGCCGCCAACCGAACGCCGTCGCGATAGGCAATGACGGGAATTCTGCCTTCCGATGGAGTGCCCTGGGAATAGCTCGTGCCGCCAGAACCGCGCAGGAAATCCGGGCGGAGCTTATAGATCGCCTCGAACAGATTGTCGCCCGAGGTGGTCGAGAGATCGGTCGCCGTGACCAGGTAGCGCGAACCCGAGGTCCCGGCGGCGGCGCCGGTGTCGGTGCTGGCGGACGCGCACGCGGTGAGGAGGGCGAGCCCGGCCACGACTGGAGTGGTGCGCCGCAAAAGAGAGCGGAAGGTGAGAGTGCGGATCACGGCGTGCTCCTGCTAAAGGAAACTGTGTGCGCGAGCCGAGCGGGCCGAATGCGGACGCGAATCCGTTGGGCGGCAACTCTCATGTTTATCCGCGGTGCGGCGCGTCGGCAAGTAGGCCGAAGACCGGCATGCACCGGGCGCTTTCGCCATCGATCGGCGAGCGCACCTAGTGCGCGTTCAACGCCACCGCGTTCGCGCCGCGAACCGACTCGACGATGGGCTTGAGCGACTGCCGGGCGCTCTCGATCTGCTTCTTCACGGCGACCGGACCGGTCCCGCCTTCCACTTCTCGCCGCTCGGTCGAGCCGACGGGCGACAGCGCGTCGAACACGTCGGCCTCGAAGGCCGCGTGCGCCGCCTGGAAGGCCTTGAGGGGCAACGTGTGCATCTCGACGCCCTGCTCCTCGCTCTGCCTCACGAGTCCGCCGATCACGCCGTGCGCCTCGCGAAACGTCAGCCCCTTGGTCACGAGGTAGTCGGCCAGGTCGGTCGCCATCATCGTCGACGAGATCGCCTTCGACATGCGGTCGCGGTTGAACGACAGCTCGGCGAGCGTACCGGTCACCGCCGGCAACACGAGGAGCATCGCGTCGACGGCGTCGAACAGCGCGCGCTTGTCTTCCTGCAGATCCTTGTTGTAGCCCGTCGGCAATCCCTTGATCGTCGCCAACAGATTCGTCAGATCGCCGAGCGTGCGCGCGCCACTCTGGCGCGCCAGCTCGAGCGCATCGGGGTTCCGCTTCTGCGGCATCATGCTCGAGCCGGTCGTGAACGCGTCGCCGAATTTGACGAAGCCGAACTCGCTCGTGCCGAAGAGAATGAGGTCTTCGCTCAGCCGCGACAGGTGCGCGCCGATCATCGCCGTCGCGAACAGCAGCTCGGCGACGAAGTCGCGGTCGCTCACGGCGTCCATGCTGTTCTGCGACAGCGACGCGAAGTGCAGGCTTCCCTGCAGCAGCACGCGCGACACGGGAAACGCACATCCGGCGACCGCGCCGGATCCGAGTGGCAGCACCGCCGCGGACTTGGACGCCTGCGAGAGACGCGCGCGGTCGCGGTCGAGCGGCCAGAAGTGCGAGAGCACCCAGTGCGCCGCGCTCACCGGAATCGCCCGTTGCAGGTGCGTGTAGCTCGGCATCACGACGCCCTGCAACCGCTCCGCGTGCGCCAGCATCGCACTCTGCAGCTCGCGCACCGCGCCGTCGAGAATCGCGCAGGCGTCCATCGCCCAGAGACGCGTAGCCGTCGCGACCTGATCGTTGCGGCTGCGGCCGGTGTGCAGCTTGCCGGCGACGCCGCCGATCTCGTCGAACAGCATCCGCTCGATCAGGGTATGCACGTCCTCATCGCTCGCGATTGGCTCGGCGCCGGCCTTGAGGCGCGCGCCCACGGCGTCGAGCCCCTGCTCGATCAACTTGCTCTCGTCGAGCGTGAGCACGCCGGCGCCCCACAACGCCACCGCCCACGCCTTGGAGGCACGGACGTCGAATGGCCAGAGCCGGAAGTCGACGCCGATCGAGCGGTTGACGTTCTCCATCGCCGCCGCCGTCATCGCGGCGAACCGGCCACCCCAAAGCCGGTGGGCGGGTCGCGGATTGCGGTTCGCGGGGTGCGGGCTCGTCCCGTCCGGCTCCTTCGCGCTCACTTCACGCCCGCGAGCACATCCGGTTCCGGAGCGGGAGCGGGAGCGGCGGCAGCGTCGTCGGTCGCGATCCGCGAGCCGCGGCCCGTCGTGCGCTCGTGATCCGCGGTCCGCTCCTGATCCTTCAGCGCCCGCACCCGCTGCGACAGGCCGTAGAGCCGAATGAAGCCGGCGGCGTCGCTCTGCTGGTAGACGTCGTCCTCCCCGAAGGTGACGAACCGCTCGTCGTACAGCGCGTTCGAGCTCGTGCGGCTGGCGACGCTGATCGAACCCTTGTACAACCGCAGGGTGATGCTCCCCGACACGCGCTCCTGTACGACGTTGATGAACGCGTCGTAGGCCTCGCGCTCGGTCGTCCACCACCGCCCCTCGTAGACGAGGTCGGCGTAGCGCGGCGAGATCGCATCTTTTGCCGCCAGCGTGCGCCGGTCGAGCACGAGCTGCTCGAGCTCGGAGAGCGCCTGGTAGAGGAGCGTCCCGCCCGGGGTCTCGTACACGCCGCGCGACTTCATCCCGATCAAGCGGTCTTCGACGATGTCGATACGGCCGACGCCATGCTTGCCGCCGATCGCGTTCAGCGCTTCGAGCAACGGCACCGGCGCCAGCGTCTGCCCGTTCACCGATACCGGCGTCCCCGATACGAAGCCGATCGTCACGTCCTCGGGCGTGTTGGGCGCGTGCATCGGATCGTCCGTCATCTCGTACAAGTCGCTCGGCGCCGCGCACTCCGGCTTCTCGAGTACGCCGCCCTCGTGCGACAGATGCCAGATGTTCTTGTCGTGCGAGTAGATCTTCTCCAGCGTGGCGGTGATCGGGATCTTGCGCGCCTTGGCGTAGGCAATGGCATCTTCGCGCGAGCGAATGTCCCATTCGCGCCACGGCGCTATCACGGGGAGCTCGGGCGCGAAGGCCATGTACGTGAGCTCGAAGCGCACCTGGTCGTTTCCCTTCCCCGTGCAGCCGTGCGCAAGGGCGTCGGCGCCCACGGCGCGCGCGACCTCGACCTGCTTCTTGGCGATCAGCGGCCGCGCCATCGAGGTGCCGAGGAGATACTTCCGATTGTAGATCGCGCCGGCCCGGAGCGTCGGCCAGATGAAATCGCGAACGAACTCTTCCCGCAGGTCCTCGACGTAGCACTCCTCGGCGCCCGACGCGATGGCCTTGGCGCGGACACCCTCGAGCTCATCGCCCTGGCCCACATCGCCGGCAACGCAGATGACCCGCGCATCGTAGTGCTCGCGCAACCACGGCACGATGATCGAAGTGTCGAGACCACCGCTGTAAGCCAGAACGATCGTCTTCATCAGCGTCGAGCTCCTTGAATTATTTATGCACCAGTGTTGCATAATAATCCAGGAGGTGCTCGGAGTCAACGAACGGGTGCCGGAAACCGGGTGCCGGGGGGCGGAGGCCGGCACCGGGCACCAGGCACACCGGCACCTACGCCTTGGCCAGCTTCGCCAGCAGCCGGATGACGCGCTCGCGCGCCGAGCCCGACCGGCAGATGATGAGGATCGTGTTGTCTCCGGCGATCGTCCCCAGCACGTCGGGCCACTCTTCGGCGTCCATCGCTTCCGCAATGGCCTGGGCGCCGCCGGGAAGGGTATGCATCACGACGAGCTCGCCCACGCCGTCGACGTCGCGAAAGAGGGCACCGAGGATGCGCTCGAGACCCGGCGACGTCTCCTCCGCCGAATGGTCGGGGCCGGCGTAGCGAACACCTCCATCGGCCGTCGGCACACGCGCCAGACGCAGCTCGCGCAGGTCGCGCGACAGCGTGGACTGCGTCACGTCCCAGCCCCGGTTCCGCAGCAGCTTCCGCAGCTCCTCCTGGCTCTCCACGGGACGGCTGTGGATGAGCTCGCGAATCACGGCGTGGCGGTCGCGCTTGTTCGTCATGGCCGAGAGCATAGCCCGCCGACGCCGGGTGTCGCCAGTCGGACGCGGACCGAGTTGCTCCGCGTCGCCCCAAATGTTGACTAGTGCCGTGTGAATGATTATGCATTCCTTGTGCATAATCTTTCTGTCGGTGTGCTGGGGGCGAGCGGGTATGCGGGGCGCGAGCTGTGCGCGCTCATCGTCCGCCATCCGGCGCTCGAGCTCGCCTTTGCGGCGGCCGGCGAGCGGCGCGGCGAGCGCGCGCGCTTGGGCGGACGGGATATCACCTTCGTCGGCACTAACGACGCCGAGCTCGATCGCGCCGACCTCGTCTTTAGCGCGCTCCCGCACGGCGCGTCGGCGGAGTGGGTCGAGCGCGCGCGCGGCGCCGGCGCGAAGGTCGTCGACCTCTCCGCGGATCTCAGGCCGGGCAACGGATCGACGCGCACCGACGCGCCGTATGGCCTCACCGAGCTGACGCGGGACCAGTTGAGCGGCGCGAGCATCGTCGCCAATCCGGGCTGCTATCCCACGGCGACGCTCCTCGCCCTAGCGCCACTGTTGGCGCGGAATCTCGTCGCGCCCGGTGCCACCATCACCATCAACGCGGCCAGCGGCGTGACCGGCGCCGGCTTCTCCGCCCGTCACGACCTCATGTACGCCGAGGTCGCCGAGGACTACCGGCCGTACGGCACGGGGAACACGCACCGGCACCTCGCCGAGATGCGCGCCTTTGTCGCCGGCTCGGGCACCGACGCCGACCTGATCTTTACGCCGCATCTCCTGCCGGTGGCGCGCGGCATCCTGGCGACGATTACCGTGCCGCTGGCCGAGCCGATCGACGAGCCGCTGGATCTGTGGCGCGATTACTATGCGGGCGAGCCTTTTATCGAAACCGCCACCGTTGCACCGTCGCTGCGCGACGTCACGCACCGCAACGTCGCCAGAATCTTCGCCCAGTCGCTCGCCGGCATGCGCCGGCCGACGCTGCTGATCATCTCGGCGATCGACAACCTGGTGAAGGGCGCCGCCGGCCAGGCGATGCAGAACGCGAACCTGATGCTCGGCCTCGCGGAAACCGCGGGGCTGCCCGCGTGATGCGCGTCATCAAGATCGGCGGGCGCGCGCAGAGCTCGGCCACGCTCCCGGCCGCGATCGCGGCCGCGTGGCGGGACGCGCCCGGCTCGCTCTGCATCGTGCACGGTGGCGGCGACGAGATCAGCGCACTGCAGCGCGTGCTCGGCGTCGAGCCCCGGTTCGTCGGTGGACGCCGCGCGACCACCGAGCGGGACGTCGACCTGGTGCGGATGGCGCTGTCCGGCGCGGCGAACAAGCGGCTCGTCGCCGCGCTCGTAACGGCCGGTGTGAGCGCGGTCGGCATCTCGGGCGAGGACGCGGCGCTGATTGTGGCGCTGCCGGATGCCGACGCGCGGATGGGCCGCGTCGGGACGCCGAACGCGATCAACGTGCAGTTGATCTGGCATCTCCTCGACGGGGACTATCTCCCCGTGGTGTCGCCGCTCGCGCGCTCGAACGCCGACGACGGGACAGCGCTCAATGTCAACGGCGACGATGCCGCGGCGGCGCTCGCGGTTGCGCTCGGTGCCGACGAGCTGTTGCTCGTCGCCGATGTGCCGGGCGTGCTGTTGGCCGATGGCGCCGCGGCGGCCACGCTCGACGGCGATGACGCCGCCGAGCTGATCGCCGCCGGGATCGCCGGCGGCGGGATGGCCGCCAAGCTGCGCGCGGCCATGAGCGCGCTCGAAGGTGGCGTCGCGCGTGCGCGCATCGGCGACGCCGCCGCTGTGACCGATCCCAACCGCGGCACCCTACTCACGCCGACCAGGACCACCGTATGACCGCGATCGCCCCGATGCCCGCCGTTTCATCCGCGACGCCTCATGCGGCGCCGCCGCCCGATTCGCTCCTCGCCGCTTACAAGCGCGGGCCGGTGGAGTTCGTGCGCGGCAACGGCATCGAGCTGTTCGACGCGAACGGCAAGGCGTATCTCGACCTCGCCGCCGGGATCGCCGTGAACGCGCTCGGCTACGGCGACGCCGGGCTCGAGCGCGCGATGACCGACGCGATGCGGAGCGGGATCATCCACATCTCGAACCTGTATCCGTCGGCACCGGGCCGTGAGCTGGCGCGCACGCTCGCCGAGCGGTCGCGCTTCGCGAGCAAGGTCTTTTTCTGCAACTCGGGCGCCGAGGCGAACGAAGCCGCGTTCAAGTTCGCGCGCCGGTGGGCGCGGGCGACGATGGGCCCGGAAAAGTTCGAGATCATCGCGTTGCGCGGCTCGTTCCACGGCCGCTTGTTCGCGTCGCTCGCGGCGACGGACCGGCCGGCGTATCGCGCGCCGTTCCGTCCGCTCGCCGGCGGCGTGTCCGTCGTCGAACGCGACTTACTCGAGATCGAAGAAGCGCTGAAGCACGGCACCGTGTGCGCGCTGATCGCCGAGCCGGTGCAGGGCGAGGGTGGCGTGCGCGTGCTCGACGGCACCTTCCTTCGCGGCGTTCGCGAGCTGACGCGTAAGTACGGCGCGGCGCTGATTCTCGACGAGATCCAGTGCGGCCTCGGGCGCACCGGCAGCTTCTTCGCGTACGAGCGACTGGGAGTCGTCCCGGACATGGTGACGCTCGCCAAGCCGATGGCTGGCGGTCTCCCGATGGGCGCGGTGCTCGTCAGCGCGCCAATCGCCCAGGCGATCCAGCCGGGCGATCACGGCACGACCTTCGGCGGTGGCCCCTTCGTCGCCTCGGTCGCGCAGTATGTGGTGGACCGGCTCGCCGAACCGAAGCTCCTCGAGAGCGTGCGCGACAACGGCGCGTGGCTCGGCGACGCGCTGCGCGGAATCGCGGCGCGCTCGAGTAAGGTGCGCGCGGTTCGCGGCATCGGCTACATGTGGGGCATCGACGTCTCCGACCGCGGCGGTGACGTCGTCGCGCGCGCACTCGACGCCGGACTTCTCATCCTCACCGCCGGTGAGCACACGCTGCGCCTCCTCCCGCCGCTGATCGCCACGCGGGCCGATCTCGCACGCGGCATTGCGATCCTGGAGACTGTGATTGGGGATCGGTGATCGGCCATCTGCCATCCAAAAGGCAATCATCCACAGATGTCGCGGATGAAGGGCAGATGCGCTTTCCGTCGACGTCCGTTCATTCGCCGGAATTGGCACCGCGCACGCAGCAACGACAGAGATCGTTCCAACGAGAGACGGCGGCACTCTCCAGGAGTACCGCCGTTGGTCGATGTGTGAGGGCCGGTAGCGGTCGTGACCGATCACCGCTAGTAGTGGAATCCGAAGGTGATTGGGATGTAGATCGCCGTGCCGGTGCTGTTGTTGCCGATGACGGCGGTGGAGTTCGCGCCGTTGAGAATCGCGTGCAGACGCGCCTCGATGAACGCGGCGGTGCCGCCGAGCGAGAAGTCGATGCCCGCGCCGCCGTTGAGACCAAGGTTCGTGTGCGACGGCTTGATGATCGTGCTCCCCTGTTGGTTCGAGCTCTCCTGTCCGTTGTACGCGCCGATCCCGAAGATCGCGTACGGCCGAACGGTCGATCCGGTGACGGTGAGCGGCACGACCGCGTTGGCGATGAACGAAAGCTCGCGGAAGCTGCCCTCGATCTTCCCCCCGGGGATCGTCTGCGAGAAGCCGAAGTGCGTATAGCCGATCTCGCCGCGCAGTGGCCACTGGATCGACGGCGTGTTCCACGTCACCTGGCCCTGCAGATGATATCCGGCATTGGCGCCGAGATCGTTCTTCAATCCGCTGAAGGGCACTGCGAGCCCGGCGGCGGCGCC
>JBDUCS010000383.1:0-3593 GCA_040003335.1 Gemmatimonadaceae bacterium
ATCGTCATGAACAATAGGACGAGACCCGCCGAGTAGGCGTAGAGCACGGAGGAAGGCCCCGGCTCGCCGCGCTCGGCGTGCCGGTTCTGCTCCGCGAGCGCGATCAGCATCGCGCCGAAGGCGATCGCCGTGATGCCGACCCCCAGGACGACGTGTGGCGGACTCAAGATCCTGACGTCGAGTCCGTAGGCGTTGTGCCACCAGTCGTCGAACGGCGCCGACGTGAGCATCGCGAACGTGCCCCAGATCGACACCCAGGCGCCCGTGGGCGCGACGAAATACTTCCAGAAGCGCACGCCAGTGGCGCGCGCCGCGTCATCGCCCGAGAAGCTCGTCCGCAACACGAGCCAGCCGCAGGAGAGGCCAGCGACGAGCCCACCGACATATTCCGCGATGTGCGCCGGGGTCCAGAATGTGTCGCGGCCGATGGTGCGGTGCCACGAGATGTCCCAGATGATGCCGAGCACGACCGCGGTGCTCGAAAAGAGCACCGGATAGAGGATCGAGCCGCGCGATCGGGCGGCGGACGCGGAGAGGGGAACCGAGAGAGTCGCCATTGGGTGCCGGAGAGTGCGGGTCGGATCGCGAAGGGCGGATCGTGGGTCGCGACCCATTTCCTGCCGAGAGAATAGCCCGCGATCGACGATTTGCAATGCGCGATCCGCAGGCCGTTGCGCGATCACCGGAACACTCGCACTATGATCCCGCCCTAACTCGGAGCGAGTCATGAAGTGGCTTCGGCGCATTGGCATCGTACTCGGCACGCTCGTCGGGCTGGTCCTGGTCGCGGTCGCGGCGGTGTATGCGGCGAGCTCGCGGCGTCTGACGAAAGCGTACGCGGTGACACCGGAGCCGATCGCGATACCCGCCGATTCGATGTCACTGGCACGTGGGCGGCACCTCGCGACGACCATCGGCAAATGCACGGATTGCCACACGGCCGATCTCGGCGGACGAGCCTTCATCGACGACGCGGCGTTCGGGCACATCGTGGCGCCGAACCTCACCCGGGGCAGAGGCGGTCTCGGGGGTGCGCTGACCGCCGTCGACTACGACCGCGCCGTTCGGCACGGCGTGGGGCGCGACGGGCGTCCGCTGATATTCATCCCCGCGTCGAGCTACCGCTTCATGAGCGACGAAGACCTCGGTGCACTGGTCGCCTATCTCAAGACGATACCGCCCGTCGACCGCGAACACACGCCGACCAAGTACAATCTCCTGCCGCGCGCGTTGATGACGTTCGGCAAACTTCCGGGACCCGATGCGGAGGTGATCGATCACTCGGTGATGCACGTGGCGCCGGTGACGCCGGACACGACGGTGGTGTACGGGAACTATCTCGCCAACATCGGCGGTTGCACCGGATGCCACAATCCGACGCTGAGCGGTGGGGCCGTCGCCGGACCGCGCGGCACACCGGCCGCGGCGAACATCACGACCGGCGGCAATCTCGGCAAATGGACCAAGGCGCAGTTCGTCGAGACGCTGCGCACCGGCAAGCGCCCCGACGGATATGCGCTCGATCCGTTCATGCCGTGGAAGCTCGCCGGCCAGATGACAGACGACGAGATGACGGCGGTCTGGAACTACCTGCGGTCGGTGCCGGCGAGGGAATTCGGCAAGTAAGCCCGGACGTCAGACGACGATGTTGAGCATGCGTCCCGGCACGTACACGACTTTCGTCGGCTCTCCGGTCACGAACTTGGCGATCGACGCCTCGGCACGGGCGGCGGCGATCGCGTGGGCTTGCGTCGCGTCGCGGGACACGGAGATGCGGCCGCGCATCTTGCCGCCCACCTGCACGGCGATCTCCACCGTGTCCTCGGCGATCAGCGCCGGATCGAACGACGGCCAGGGGGCATCGGTGACGCTCCCGGTGTGACCGAGGCGCGACCAGAGCTCCTCCGCGATGTGCGGCGCGTACGGCGCGACGAGTTGCACGAGCGGCTCGACCTCGGCACGGTGCGGCACGCGCTCGTTGGAGCGGAGCGTGTTCATGTATTCCATCATCGCCGCGATCGCCGTGTTGTAGCTCAAGCGCGGCGTGTCGTCGCCCACTTTCTTGATCGTCTGGTGCAGCTTGCGCATGACCGCGGCGTCGGGGGCGCCGTCAGCGCTCGTGCTCGCCAGCGCCGACGACCAGAGCCGGTCGAGAAAGCGCTTCACGCCCGAGATGCCGCGCTCGCGGAAGTCACCACCCTCCTCGTACGGGCCGATGAACATGAGATAGAGACGCAGCGCGTCGGCGCCCCACTCGACGATGTACTCGTCGGGGTTGACGACGTTGCCCTTTGTCTTCGACATCTTCGCGCCTTCGCGGATGATGTGGCCATGTGCGCGAAAGCGAGCGTACGGCTCCTCGAACGAGAGATGACCCATGTCGTGGAGCACCATGGTCACGAAGCGCGAATAGAGCAGATGCAGCACGGCGTGCTCGTTGCCGCCGATGTACGAGTTGACCGGGAGCCACCGCTTCGTGACCGACGCGTCGAACGCGGCGTCGTCGCGATCGGTGCTCGGATAGCGCAGGAAATACCAAGCGCTGTCGAGGAAGGTGTCGGAGACGTCGGTCTCGCGGCGCGCGATCTTCCCGCACTCGGGACAGGGTACGCGGTGCCACGACTCGTGGCGCGCGAGCGGTGAAACGCCCGTGTCGTCGGGCCGAAAATCGTCGACGTCGGGGAGCATGACCGGGAGATCCTTCTCGGGAACCGCGACCATCCCGCACATGTCGCAGTAGATGATCGGAATCGGCGGACCCCAGTAGCGTTGCCGCGAGATGCACCAGTCGTGGAGCCGATAGTTGGTGACCGCGGTCGCCGCGCCGAGCTCGACGAGCCAGTCTGTCATCGTTCGCTTCGCGTCGCCGACATCGAGCCCGTCGAACTGTCCGGAATTGACGATGCGGCCGGGTCCGACGTACGCCTGGAACAACGGCGACTCGGCGCTTTCGCCTTCGGCGGCGACGACGCGACAGATCGGCAGATCGAACGTCTTCGCGAACTCGAAGTCGCGCTCATCGTGGCCCGGCACGGCCATGATGGCCCCGGTGCCGTACTCCATCAGCACGTAGTCGGCGATCCACACGGGCAGCGGATCGGCCGTTGCCGGGCCGAGCGCGTACGCGCCGGTGAAGACCCCCGTCTTCTCTGTCGTCACCTTGCGTGACACGAGATCCTGCTTCGACGTCCGCTCCCGGTACGCATCGACCTCCGCACGCTGCTCGTTCGTCGTCAGCGCATCGACGAGTGGATGCTCGGGCGCCACCACCAAGTAGGTAGCGCCGTAGATGGTGTCCGGCCGAGTGGTGAATACGATGATCGGTGATCGGGGTTCGGTGTTCGGTTGGTTGTCCGACGGACGGACACCGATCACCGAAAACCGAATTTCGGCTCCTTCTGACGGTCCGATCCAATTTCGTTGCGCGGCCTTGGTCGATTCGCTCCAGTCGAGCGTGGCGAGGTTGCCGAAGAGGCGCGCGGCGTAGTCGGTGATGCGGAAGAACCACTGCTCGAGGAAGCGCTGCTCGACCTGCGTACCGCATCGCTCGCACGCACCGGCGATCACCTGCTCGTTGGCGAGCACGGTCTTGT
>JBDUCS010000384.1:0-3583 GCA_040003335.1 Gemmatimonadaceae bacterium
GGAGCGCCAGACGGCATCGATTCATCGGCATAGTCTCGAGGGATTCGGGTCCAGGCGCCGCTCGCTGTGCGCGTCGGCCATTGGAACAAATGCCGCAAACGCAAGCACCAGGCAACCTCGCGGCGGGCAAGCGACTCGCAAAGTCGTTGGGTGGGGAGGGATCGGTTCGGGATCAGCCGTCAGCCGCGATCGAGGGTCTGTTCGCCATGAGTGTGCAACTCGCGGCGGCGGCGGCGTCTCCTCTCGGTACAATACTCCCACACCGAGAAATCGAGGAATCGATGAAAATCTGGACATTTGCCGCGGCGGTTTTGGTCGTCGCGACCGTATCGTGCAAGGCGTCCGACCGTGCGAGCGTCGACATGAAGCCCGCGTCGGAACCCGCGCCGGCAACGGCAGGCGGGAGCGGGGCGGTCGGCTACATGGCCGACAAGCTGAGCGCAAAGTCCGCGCAGGCGCCAACGGATGGCGCGCGCCTCAACGCCTCGGCGCCGCGCACCGCGATGCCGGGCAATGCGGATGCGCGGCAGGGGACCGACTCGCTCGTGCCGTCGATGATCATTCGCACGGGACAGGCGATCATCTACGTCGACTCGCTGCAGGTGGGCATGGCGCGCGTGCGCGACCTCGCCCGCCGCGTCGGCGGCTTCGTCGCCAACACGCAGGTCGCGCTCGGCGCCGACCAGACGCACACCGCGACGCTCGAGATCAAGCTCCCCTCGTCGCGCTGGGACGAGGCCGTGTCCGGCCTGAATCCGATCGGCAAGGTGGAGTCGGTGAACGTGTCGGCCGAGGATGTCGGCGAGGAGTTCGTCGACGTCGCGGCGCGCGCCGTGAACGCGCACCGGCTGGAGGCGCGGCTGATCGATCTGCTCGCGACGCGCACGGGCAAGCTCAGCGACATCGTCGAGATCGAGGAGAAGCTGTCGCAGGTGCGCGAGGAGATCGAGCGCATGGAAGGACGGCTGCGCTACCTCAAGACGCGCTCGGCGATTTCGACGCTGACGATCACGGTGCACGAGTCGCTTCCCGTCGTCTCGCCGCACGGCAGCATGAGCGTGATTGGTGAGGCGTTCGCCAACGCGTGGCGCGGCTTCATCGGCTTCGTGGCGGCGCTGATCAGCTCGCTCGGTGTGCTGGTGCCGGTGGCGGCTCTCGTCGTGGGCGCGGCGGTGGTCGCACGGCGGTACGTGCGGCCCCCGGTCGCTCGCCGGGTTCCGCCGAAGAGCGATGAGAAGACGGACGTCTGAAGTTCTCTGACCTCGCCGTTTACTCAGTTCGGAGTTCACAGTTCACAGCGCACCGTTGTGACCTGTGAACTTCGAACGCGTGAGGGCGCCGACTTCTAGCGCCACTTGCCTTCCACACGTCTATTCTCGGGTCAACAGGTACAACCGGGAGCCAGCGTGTCCGCACCACCGATCCCTGCACAGCCCGCGATCAGTCCCACGGCCGATCGTGTCGAGCTCGCCGGCGACGATGTCACGATCACCCCCTACGTGCCGGACAGCCAGGAGCTGCCGGAGCTGACGGCCGGCGCGATCGCGCTCGGGATCGGGCTCGGGCTCATCTTCGCCGCCTCGAGCGTCTTTCTCGCGCTCAAGGTCGGGCTCACGGTCAGCGCATCGATTCCGATCGCCGTGCTCTCGATCACGATCTTTCGCTGGATCTCGCGCGTCTTCGGGAAGCAGCCGGCGACGATTCTGCAGAACAACATGGTGCAGACGACCGGGTCGGCGGGCGAGTCGATCGCGGCTGGCATCACGTTCACGCTCCCGGCCTTGCTGCTGCTGGGCTATGCCCTTCCGGCAAGCAAGGTCGCCGCGATCGCGCTAGTCGGCGGGTTGCTCGGCGTTTTCCTCATGGTGCCCCTCCGCCGCACACTGATCGTAAAGGAGCACAAGAATCTCAAGTATCCCGAGGGAACGGCGTGCGCCGAAGTGCTGATCGTCGGCGAGAAACGCGGCACGCAGGCAAAGATGGTCTTCGCCGGATTCGGCATCGGCGCGCTCTACAAGTTGCTCAACGCCGGCACGCATCTCTTTCCCGAGATCGTGGTCAAGACGTTTCAGCGCGCGCTGCCGGCCGGCGGCAACGAGCTGTTCGGCGAGATCCGCTCCGAGATCAGCCCCGAGCTGACGGGCGTGGGGTACATCATCGGGCCGCGCATCGCCGGCTATCTGTTCGCCGGCGGCTGCCTCTCGTTCTTCGTGCTGATACCGGCGATCAAGTTTTTCGGCGGCGGGTTGACGACCGTGATCGCGCCGGCGACGACGCTCATCTCCGGCATGGACGCGATGGCGATTCGCGCCAACTACGTCTACTACATCGGCGCCGGCGCCGTGACGGCGGCCGGTTTGATCAGCTTGCTGCGCACGCTGCCGACGATCGTACGCGCCATCGCCGGCGGCATCGGCGACGTCCGGTCGGCGGTCGCCGGCGGCTCGGGCGTGCGCCGCACGCAGCGCGATTTGCCGATCGGCCTCGTGCTCGGGATGGTGGTGATTCTCGCCATCGCGATGATCGTGCTCCCGCAAATCGGCATCAACCTGCTCGGCGCCGTTCTCGCTGTGTTCTTCGCCTTCCTGTTCGTGACGGTGTCGAGCCGCATCACGGGCGCGATCGGCGCGTCGTCGAACCCGATCTCCGGGATGACGGTAGCGACCGTGCTGCTGACGTCGCTGATCTTTCTCGCCGTCGGCTGGACGGGAATCGAGCATCGCGTGCTCGCGCTGTCGATCGGCGGCGTGGTCTGCGTGGCGGCCGCGGTCGCGGGTGCCACCTCGCAGGACTTGAAGACGGGCTACCTCGTCGGCGCGACGCCGCGGCGGCAGCAGATCGGGCTCATCTTCGGCGTTGTCAGCTCGGCGCTCTTGGTGGGCTACACGATTCAAGGACTCAACCGCGCGTACGAGACGATCGTCGTCAAGAACTATCCCAGCGTGCGCGTGCCGGCCGCGCAAATCGATGGAACGCGCGACGTCGATGGCACCGCATACCGCGTGGGGCATCTGTTCGAGCAGACCGGACCGGCGCCGGCGGGCGAGTATCTCCTCGACCAGAGCGGCGCGATCAAGTACGTGGTGGATCCGGGCATCGGCGGCCGCGAGGCGACGGATTTCCGCGGCCGCACCGTAACGAAGCTCGATTCGCCGAAGGCGCAGATCATGCGCCTCGTCGTCGACGGGATCCTGACGCAGAAGCTGTCGTGGGGACTGATCCTGATCGGCGCGTTTCTGGCGATCTCGCTCGAGATCCTCGGCCTTCCATCGCTGCCGATCGCGGTCGGCGTCTATCTCCCGATCTCCACGTCGGCGACGATGTTCATCGGCGGCGCGATCCGGTGGCTCGCCGAGAAGCGCTCGCCGCCGCGAAGCGAGGCGGAGGCGGACTCTGGGCCGGGCGTGCTCCTCTCTTCGGGCCTGATCGCCGGCGGCGCGATCATGAACGTGCTCGTCGCCGCGCTCGGCACTATTTTCCTCGCCGGCCACCGGCGCACCTGGGCCGACGCGATCGACGTCGGGCATCTCGTGGGCGGCTTCGGCACGAGCGCGCTCGTCGGCGTCGTCTTCTACGCGGTGCT
>JBDUCS010000092.1:0-12056 GCA_040003335.1 Gemmatimonadaceae bacterium
TTGCCGCCGTTCTGGCGTTAGGCTGGACCGAACTCCTGCGCCGAAAGAGCACTCGTTGGATTGGGCCGGCCGCAATCGCGACGCATGTGACGCTGCTCATCGTTTCACGCAGCGTCTTTCAGTTCAATTCCCATCGTGATTACTCCCGGGAACTTCGTGGATTTTACGAGCAACACCTGATGAATCAGGACGCGGCCGTCATTACGGACTGGGGAACTTCCATGGCGTTTGTCCTTCACGCGCGCGACAGCGCCGTCACTTCGCCGCTGTACGAACCGCTCTTCAATCGGGTGTACGACATTGAAGGATCAACGCCGAGTCATTCGCTAGTGCGCAACGCTCGCGACCTCTACGTGATTGACCGGTGGAATCCAACACCGCTCAACAAACTGCTGAGCTCATCAGAATCGCTGCGCTTGCAAATGGATCGCAATTCCGTCGCGCGTAGTGCTGAGCGGCGCCTTGGGCTGACGTGCACCCTGTTGGAAGTCAAAACCAACCGATATTACCAGTGCACGCGCAACCCACCGTCATCCAATTCGGCGGGGCCGGTCGTGAAGCCACCGTCGTGAGCGCAAGGCGCGCTCAAACGCTGACGGCATGGGGCAACTCCAGCAGCGCTTCGTCGCTGTTGGTGGAACCGGATTCAAGGGAAGCGCTCGAGCAGGCGCTAGACGACGCTCGCCGAACGCCGCACCCTGGTGGAGTGATTGCGCGCGGATACGGCCGCAGTTATGGCGATCAATGCCTCAACGATCACGGCACGGTGATCAGCACTACGCGTTTGACGTCGATTCATTCGTTCGACGCGAGTTCGGGCGTGATATTTTGCGACGCGGGTGTGTCATTCGCGCAGGTGATGCGCCACTGCCTGCCGCTAGGCTGGATTCCCGCCGTCTGCCCGGGTACGGCGGTCGTCAGTATGGGAGGCGCGATTGCCAATGACGTGCACGGAAAAAATCAGCGTCACGCTGGCACCTTTTCTGATCAGGTCGATTGGTTCGATCTGCTGTTACCCGCCGGTGACGTTGAGCGCGTCTCGCGCGAGAACAATTCGGAGTTGTTTGCAGCGACAGTTGGCGGTATCGGGTTAACCGGAATCATTCTGGCAGTGCAGTTCCGGCTGCGGCGTGTTAGGTCAAACGCGCTACGCCTGACGGAATCCCGCGTGCAAAACCTCGACGCCTTTCTCGAACAGCTACCAGCCGCCAGCGAAACCAACGAGTTCGCAGTGGGGTGGATCGACGGGTTGAAAGATGGGGAAGCACTCGGCCGAGGAATTTTGGAGGTTGCTTCGTTTATCGAGCAGGACACATCGGCACCACCGCAGCGCACCATCAATTGGCCTTTCCAGCTTCCGCCGTTCGTGCTGAATCGTTATTCGGTCGCTGCGTTCAACGCCGCGTATTATCATCGCATTCCGCAGGTCGCGCGAACACGCAATATTCACGTCGACAAGTTTCTGTATCCGTTGGACGCTATTCACAACTGGAACCGCCTCTACGGCAAGCCCGGTGTGTACCAGTTTCAGTGCGGCCTGCCGCTCGGCGAAGCTCGCGCCGGGTTGATGTCGATAATGCGAGAAGTGACACGCTGCCAGAGTGCCTCATTTCTGGCCGTCATCAAGTACATGGGTCGGCTTGGGACGGGATTTTTGTCCTTCCCATTACCCGGGTTTTCGCTCGCACTTGACTTTCCACGCCGCCAGGACACTTTGGCGCTCATGAAGCGCTTGCATGAGATTCTTTTGCGTCACCAGGGCCGGATCTACCTCGCGAAAGACGCCTGCATCTCGGCTCAGGATTTCGCGTGTATGTACCCGCGTCATAAGGAGTTCAAACGCGTGCTCCAGCGCATCGACCCGAATTCGATGATGCAATCGGATATGTCACGCCGGCTTGGTATCCATGCGCATTTTCCTAAAACGGCTGCTCGATGACTGATGTGTCCGTCAGCCGTGCCGAGGAGTTAGGCGTTGACAGCGCTTCGCGCGAGCGTGTGATCCCGCTCGTCGTCGACATGGACGGCACGTTGATCGACAGCGATACGCTGTTCGAAGGGCTGGTGCAATTGTGGAAGAAGAAGCCGCAGTACGGCTTGGTGTTTCCGCTCTGGCTGATGCGGGGCCGTGCCGGCCTCAAGAAAGTGCTGGCCGACACGTCGCCGCTGGACGCGGGGCCGCTTCCGTACAACCGCGCGCTCATTGAGCACCTGCGCGAAGCGAAGCAAACGCGACCAGTGATTCTCTGCACCGCGGCCCATTATCGCTACGCGAACGCGGTAGCCCAACATCTGAATCTGTTTGACGACGTCATTGCGACGGAAGGTGACGTCAATCTCAAATCAGCAGCGAAGGCGCAGGAGCTGGTCAAACGTTTCGGTAAGGGCGGATTCGATTACGTCGGCAACGACAGCGCCGACGTGGCGGTGTTTGCTGAAGCGCGACGTGCACTGGTCGTAAATCCGACCACATCGCTCGAGCGAAAATTCGCAGAAATCCCCAACGCCGATCGATTCCCAGGGGCGCCACGCAAGTCCGAGTCGTCGGAACTGTGGCGCGCGCTTCGCCCGCAGCAATGGGTCAAGAACCTCTTGGTGTACGTACCGCTGCTCGCCGTTGTCAGCAACGCACGTGCTTCGGCATTTATCCTGACAACGCTCGCGTTTGTGTCCTTCAGTATGATCGCCTCAAGCGTGTATCTGCTGAACGACTTGCTCGATTTGTCATCGGATCGTCGGCACCCTCGCAAACGACTGCGTCCATTCGCGGCGGGCACCGTTCCCATTCAGAAAGGCATTGTTCTTATTCCGGTGCTACTGGCCGGCGGATTTTTCATCGCGTTACTGGTATCGCCGGCCTTTCTGGGTGTGATGCTGTTGTATGCGCTACTGACCCTGCTCTATTCGTTGTTGTTCAAGCGCATTGTGTTGCTAGACACGCTGGTCTTGGCCGGTCTCTACACCTTGCGAATTCTGGCTGGTGCTGCGGCAATTGCCGTGGTTCCATCGGTGTGGTTGCTATCGTTTTCGATGTTTCTGTTCCTCAGTCTCGCCCTCGCCAAACGCCACTGCGAACTCATGGAAATGGATGATTCGCCAACGGGGCACGGCATTCCCGGGCGCGGATATCGGTCGGACGATCTGGTGATTCTGATCAGTCAGGGAATTGCCAGCGGCTACTCGGCCGTGCTCGTGCTGGCGATGTATGTGAACAGCGACGCGGTGCGCGAGCAGTATCGCCATCCGGAAATAATTTGGCTGATTTGCCCACTGGTGCTGTATTGGATCAACAAGCTTTGGCTCAACTCACAACGTCGCCAGATCTACGACGAGCCGATTGTGTGGGCCATTCGAAATCGTGTGAGTCGCAGCATCGCCATCACGAGCGTGGGTCTGTTGCTCCTGGCAAGGTGGTTGCCCTAAGGCGAGTAGCGTAAATCGCGTCAGATTGCGCGGCGTATAGCCAGCGCGCAATTCCAGAGGTAACGTGTGGCCATCCATATTCCGCCTCTGGAGACGTTTGATGAACGTTCGGCCGTTACTCGCTGCTGAATTATTGATGCTCGCCACCGGTGCGAGCGCCCCGTTACACGCGCAGGCCGTGCCTCCGGTGCGGGTCACCACACCCAAGGAACAGTTCGGCGCCAATTTTGGTGACGAGTATTTCCTGGCCAATTACAAGCAGATTTCCGAGTATTGGCGCAAGCTCGAGAAGGAATCGCCGCGCCTCAAGGTGCAGAACATGGGCAAGACGGCGGAGGGGCGCGATCAGTTGATCGTGATCGTGACGTCGCCCGAGAATCAACGGCAGCTCGAGAAGTATCGCGAAATTTCCGCGCGCCTTACAAAAGCTGAAGGGCTGACAGACGATCAGGCGCACGCATTGGCCAATCGTCCTGTGCCTTTGGCGCAAACGTAGCCGCCGCGCCGCGGGCTGGCGTACGCGCGACATCGTGCGCGCCGCGGTCATCGCCGCGGTGAAGCTCTTTTCCGTCGAGCGCGTGATCGGCTACGCGGCGGATCTGCCCGTCGGGAGTGCCGGCGAGCATCCGGCGCCGTCGTAGCGACGGCGACGCGCACGCACCGTGGCCGATTCGACGCTCCCGCTCGTACGCCGGTTTCCAGCGCTCGGACGCATTCCGCGCGTCGCGCTCGGCACGTTCCCCACGCCGCTCGAGCGCGTGCGCCACGCATCGCTCGCCGGGGAGCTGTGGGTAAAGCGCGACGATCTGAGCGCGACCCTGCTTGGCGGGAACAAGGTTCGGGCGCTCGAGTGGCTGCTCGGCGACTTGCGGGCCGGCGATACCGTGGTGACGATTGGCGGAGAGGGGAGCACGCATGTCCTCGCGACCGCGGAGCATGCCGCGGCGCTCGGTATCCGCACACATGCGGCGCGCTGGCGTCACGACATGCATCCCGTCGCGCACGCGGTCGGCGCGCGGGCCGGGGCGCTCGTCGCCACGCGAGCGATACATCGGACACCGGCAGGCGCAATTTTCCGGGCGTGGCGTCTTCAGCTGGGCGGCGCCCGCTGGATTCCCGGCGGCGGCACGACGCCGCTCGGCATTCTTGGCCACGTGAACGCCGCGCTCGAGCTCGCCGAGCAAGCGGCGGCCGGCGAGATGCCGGCGCCGAGCGCGATCGTCGTGCCACTCGGCACCGGCGGCACGGCGGCGGGGATCGCGCTCGGACTGGCCATCGCCGGGCTCGACTGCACCGTCGTCTGCGCCCGCGTGGCGCCGAGGATCGTGGCGAACGCGTGGCGCGTGCGAGCGCTGGCCAACGCGACCGCGCGCTTTATCGAGCGGCGCACAGGCGAGCGCGTGCCGCGGGTGCCGGGCGCGCGCATTCGGGTAACGCATGCCGTATACGGTGGCGCCTACGGTCGCCCGCTGGTCGCCGCTGGCGACTGGGCCGCGGCGGCGCGCGAGACGTTGGGCCTGACGCTCGACGACACGTACAGCGCCAAGGCGTTCGCCGCCGCCCTCGATTTGGCGCGCGCGGGAGAGCCGGTTACGCTTTTCTGGTCGACCTTCGACGCGCGCTGGCTTTCAACGGCGGCCGTCGGCCGTCGGCTGTCGGCTGTCGGCGAACCAACTTCTTCGAGTCGAAATGCGAATGGCGTATGACCGATAGCCGGCCACGGACCTCCGATCGTTGTCCCCGGGCCGCGTCGTGAAGATCGTCGCGGGCGACCTCACGCTCGGCTACGAGGAGGCCGGCGCCGGCATTCCGCTCGTGCTGGTGCACGGATTTCCCTCGAATCGCGCGCTGTGGAGCGCGCAGCTGCGCGGTCTGAGCCGGCAGTGCCGGTGCATCGCGCCGGACGTGCGTGGATTCGGCGAGAGCGATGTCGCACCGCCGTACTCGATGGACACGTACGCGGACGACGTCGCGCACCTCCTCGATGCCCTCGAGATCGAGCGCGCGGTGATCGGGGGTCAGTCGATGGGCGGCTACATCACGTTCGCGTTCTGGCGCCGCCACCGCGATCGCGTGCTCGGCCTCGTGCTCGCCGACACGCGGGCGCAGGCGGACACCCCCGACGCAATCGCCAAGCGTCACGCAATGATGGCGCTCGCGCGCGCGCAGGGCGCCAGCGCGGTCGCCGACGAGATGGTCGCCGGCTCGACCGGCAAGAGCACGCGGCGCCGCCATCCGGAGCTCGTGGATTCGGTGCGCGCGATGTACGCCGCCGCGCCGGTCGAGGCGATCACGGGAGCGCTCGAGGCGATGGCCTCGCGCCCCGATTCGACCCCGACGCTCGCGACGATTGATGTCCCCACGCTAATCGTCGTCGGCGAGGAAGATGTGCTCACCCCGGTCGCCGACTCGCGCGCGCTCCACGCGTCCATCGCCGGCAGCCGGCTCGAGATCTTGAAGGGGGCCGGTCACGTCTCAAACGCCGAGCGTCCCGCGGCGTTCAACCATGTGCTGGGCGAGTTCATGCACGAGTTGGCTCAGTGACGGCGATCACCGCCTGGCAGGCGCCCCCGGCCGCATCGCTGCTGGCGGCCGGGCGCGTGTGGCCGCTCTGGCTCGTTGCGGCCTGGGTGGTGCCGAGCGTCGTCGCCTTGCTCTCGGTGTGGCTCGGGCGTCACCACTCGTTCAAGGCGAAGGCGATCTGGACGCCCCTCGTCCTGATTCCGGTGTTGGGCCCGCTCGCCTGGTTCCTCCTCGGCCGGGAAAAGCGGCGCAAAGCTTGAATAGGAAAGGGCGGGCGCCGTCGGGAGAGGCGCCCACGAGAGACTCGAAAGGGAGGAACCATGCGCGACACGATACGAAACGGGCTCCGCGCCACCGCGCTGGTGTCGGCGATTGCGGCAGCCACGCTCGCGGCGACGGCCTGCGGGGTGGACGACGGCTTCATCACCGGCGTGGTCTCGTCAAACCCGAACGGCGGCGGCGGCGGCACACAGACGGGAAGCCTCTCCATCACGATCCTGGCGGGGAACAATCAGATCGCGGACGTGGGCAGAAACGTCAACGATTCGCTTGCCGTCACCGTGACACGGAACGGCGTAGCCGCCTCAGGCGTGACGGTGAATTGGACCGTCATCAGCGGCTCGGCTATCGTCTCATCGACCGCATCGACGACCAACGGGCAGGGAGTCGCCAAAACGCTGGTCGCCGTCGGCGCGCTCGCCGAGCGAAGCACCGTGCGCGCGTCGGTGACCGGCGCGACCGTGGATTTCGCGCTCACCGGACGAATACCCTAATGGTGGTCGTACGTGCTGAATAAAAAGCGGCGATGCTCTCTCGAGCCTCGCCGCTGTCTCATCACGATCGCGCGAGCTACGCGATCAGCGTGACGGTCGCTCCGGCGGGGTCGGTGATTTGAAGACCTCGCGATTTAGCTGGACGTACTCCTTCAGGTTCGTCGGAACGTCCTCTTCCGGAAAGATCGCGGTCACGGGACACTCAGGCTCGCACGCCCCGCAGTCGATGCACTCGTCGGGATGAATGAAGAGCTGCTCGGGTCCCTCGTAGATGCAATCCACGGGACAGACGTCAACGCACGCCTTGTCCTTGACGGTCTTGCAGGCCTCGGTAATCACGTAGGGCATTGGTTCGCCTCGGGATGAGCATCTGATTTCTGGCACCGAATAATAGTGGATCGGGGCGCGAGGATCGAGGGTCGTTGGCCCGATTGTGGATTGTGGATCGGGAGCTTTCCTACTGGCGTGGCGCGCGCGTCAGTCTACGATACCTTCAGCCCGCGCCGCGCCTGCCACAATCCACGATCCATGATCCATGATCTCACATTGCATCTGACGGTCAACGGCGCGGCGCACGACGTCCGCGTACCGGCCAGCGCGACGCTCCTCGACGTTCTCCGTGACTCGCTCGTCCTCACGGGAACGAAGTTGGTGTGCGACCGCGGCGAGTGTGGCGCATGTACGGTGCTCGTCGACGGGGAGCCGGCGTACGCGTGCCTCACACTCGCTGCCCAGTGCGAGACGCGCGAGGTGCGCACGATCGAGGGGCTCGGCGGCGACGACGGCCGGCTCAGCGCACTGCAGAGTGCCTTTGTCGCGCACGACGCGTTGCAGTGCGGCTTCTGCACACCCGGACAGATCGTCGCCGCGTACGCGCTCCTCGAGCGCAACGCGACTCCGAGCGAGGACGAGATCAAGCGCTGGATGAGCGGGAATCTCTGCCGCTGCGGAACGTATCCGAAGATCGTCCGCGCGATCCAGGCCGCGGCTGGGGCGACGCGAGGGAGCCGTGGCGCGTAAGACGTCGAAGAGCGTTGATCCGAAGCCGAAGCGCTTCGTCGCCACCGTCGTCGAGATCGAAGGGCGCGAGGAGACGCGCATCGTCGAGCTCCCGGCGTGGAACCCGGAGCCGTGGACCGACGATGTGGCGCTCACCATCGTCGGCGCCCGGCATCCTCGCGCGGACGGCGCCGAGAAGGCGGCGGGGCGCGCGCGCTACACGGCGGACGTGCGGCGTCCCGGCATGCTGCACGCCGCGATTCTGCGCGCGCGGATCGCCGCCGGCCACGTCGCCGAGCTCCACGTGGCCGATGCGCTGTCGATCGCCGGGGTGCGCGACGTCATCTGGTCAGTTCCCAACGCCGAGCACGGCGGATTTCCGCTGTTCGACCACGCGGTGCACTACGCCGGCCAGCCGATCGCCGCCGTCTGCGCCGACACGCCGGAGCTCGCGCACGCCGGGCTGCGCGCGATCCGCGTGCGCTACGAGGCGACCGCCCACGCGGTCACGCCCAGGGACGCCCTGGCGCAGGACGCGCCGCTCGTGCGCGGCGGCAACGGCAACCGCATGGAAGGTTCGCCGCGTATCGTCGAGCGCGGCGACGTCGATCGCGGCCTCGCGGCGGCGGACGTGATCGTGCGCGGCGAGTATTGCACGCCGGTCGCGCTGCACACCGCGCTCGAGCCACACGGCGCCGTCGCCGAGTGGGACGGCGATCGGTTGATCGTGTGGGAATCGACGCAGGGTATCTTCGCCGTGCGCGGTGACCTCGCGCGAGTCTTCGAGCTTCCGCTGTCGCACGTGCGCGTGATCATGCAGTACATGGGCGGCGGCTTCGGCGCCAAGAACGATGCCGGTCCGCACACGTACGCGGCGGCCGAATTCGCGCGCCGGCTCGGCAAGCCGGTGCGCTGCGTGAACGATCGCGAGGGCGAGCAGCTCGATTCGGGCAACCGGCCGGCGACGGTGCAGCGCGTGACGCTCGGCGCCATGCGCGACGGCACCCTCACCGCGATCGTCGTCGACGCCGACATCCCGCTCGGCATCGGCGGCTGGGAGGGCGGCCCGGCGCAGATCTACCAGGAGATGTACCGCTGCGACAACGTGCGCACGAGTGAGACGTTCGTGTACATCAACGCGTCCGCGATGTCGAGCTTCCGCGCGCCGGGCCACGTCGAGGGCGCCTTCGGTCTGGAGCGCTCGATGGACGAGCTCGCCCTCTCGTTAGGCATCGACCCGATCGATCTTCGCCTGAAGAACTACGCCGATCGGGACCAGAAAAAAGATCGTCCCTACTCGGCAAAGCATCTTCGCGAGTGTTACGCGCAAGGTGCGGCGCGGTTCGGGTGGGGCGAAAGAACCCGAACACCGAACACCGAACGCCGATCACCGCGCCGTCGCGGCTTTGGGCTTGCGTCGCAGGTGTGGGGAGGGGGCGGCGGGCCGCCGGCGTACGCGTCGGTACGGATCAATCCCGACGGCAGCGCCGAGGTGCTCACCGGGACGCAGGACTTGGGCACCGGCGCGCGGACCGTGTTCGCGCAGATCGCGGCCGAGGCGCTGGGGCACGAGCTGTCGGCCGTACGCGTCGTGCTCGGCGACACCGAGCGTACGCCGGCGACCGGCAACTCGTGGGGCTCGATCACCACGGCTTCGGTCGGACCGGCGGTGCGCATGGCGGCGGAGGACGCGCGCAACCAGCTCCTCTTGGGCGCCGCCGAGCTGATGAAGGTGGACGCGAGCGCGCTCGAGGCGCGTGCCGGCGTGGTGCGGGTGCGGCGCGGTAAGCGGTCGCTCTCGTTCCGCGACATCATGGGAGCGTTGCGCGGCGCGATGATCATCGGCACCGGAAGCCGAGGCCCCAATCCCGACGGCGTCGCCATCTCCACGTTCGGCGTGCAGCTCGCCGAGGTGGAGGTGGACATGGAGACCGGGATCGTGCGCGTGCTGAGGATCACGGCCGCGCACGACGCGGGACGCATCATCAATCCCGAGCTGGCCGAGAGCCAGCTGCACGGCGGCATCATCCAGGGACTCGGCTACGCCCTGTTCGAGGAGCGCGTGCTCGATCGCTCGTTAGGCATCCCGATGAATCCGAACATGCACGACTACAAGGTGCCGACGATGATCGACGTGCCGGACATCGACGCGTTCTTCGTCGGCGGCGGAGACAGCACGGCGAATCATACCGGGGCGAAGGGAATGGCCGAGCCGCCGATCATCCCGACGGCGCCGGCGATCGCGAATGCGGTCGCCGACGCGATCGGGGCGCCGGTGAGCGAGCTGCCGCTGACGCCGTGGCGCGTGCTGGCGGCGATCGCCGACGGCAGAACGAATATCGAAAAAACGAAACCGTGAGCACGTGCCGCGCTCGCGCGTGGCTACCGTTTACAAGCTTTTCAGGTACTCGACCAGATCGCGCTTCTGTTGCGGGGTCAGACCGAGACGTCTTACCCGATCGTAGTGCTCGACGACGTCGGTGAGCGTGCTGGCGCTGCCGTCGTGGAAGTACGGCGCGTGCTGCCAGAGCGCGCGGAGCGGCGTCGTGCGGTACATCTTGTTCGCCGTCCGAAGCGCGTATTGCGCATCCATCCCCGTCTCCGACGCGGCGTGCATCACGCCCGTGTTGTTGTCGGTCCCCGTCGCCCCGACGTGGCAGGTTGCGCACGAGCCGCCAAATACCGCACGGCCGCGCTCCGCTGCGACCGCGTCGAAGCCCCCGGCGGGCAGGCGTGGCGCGGGGATGCTGTGCTGATAGCTACGCAGCGCGGCCAGCTTCGGGCTGACCATGTCGGGCGTCTGTTTGATGTCGAGCTTGAGTCGCGCGTCGGAGAAGTTTCCGTGACCGTGCATCTGCGTCACCGCGACGTACGCGTTCCAGTACGACATCGGTCCTTCCGCGGTGAAGGTTTCGTTCTTGATGTCGGCAAGCCCGTACGCGGGCGGCAGCACGAGCGGAGTGCTCTTGCCGTCGATGTTGAAGCGCGGGTCGTATTTGCCCGGGCCCCATGAGCTGTAGATCGCCTTCTGCGACGCGGTGATCGCCGGCGAGAGCGCGATGATCGCGCCGACGTTCAGATCCCGGTTCGGCCAACCGTCCTTGCGATGACCGATCCCGGGCGCAAAGGCGCTGTCGACTGTCGAGTGACAGAACGCGCAGGTGATCCCGAGCTGCACCAGTGTGTCTTTGCCACCGACCGTTCTCACGGTGCCTCTGAGGCCGACGACAGCGTTGAGCTTGAGCAGGGCGACCGTGGTCGCCGGACTGTTGAGATCGACCTTTCCATCTTTGATCGCCTGGGCGACATCGGGCGGAATCGCATCGGCATCCACTTTGAGCCCGACCTTGAGGGCCGTGGCGGGGCTCACCGACTTCTGGACGACCTCGTGCATTCGCGCGGTATCCGTCCAGAACTGCTCATCGCCGAACGTCTCGTAGCGGAAGATGCGTTGGCCTTCGGCGAGCGTCGCTGGCGATCGGTCATCGACGACGGCGCCCGTGCCCGCACCCGTCGCCGCGACCGCGCCCGTGTCGGCGCGCATTGAGCTCGACTCTGCCTGCTTCTCGCTGGCGGCGCAGCCGGCGAGGAGGGCCGACAGCACGACGAGCGCACTCGGTGTCGCTTTCCGCCGGCGCCACGAGAGACTACGTCGACGCTCACACAGTGGGACGGTTCGGCGAACGAACATGGTGTCCTCCGAGGTCGGTTCGCGTCCCCCGGCAGCGCGCGGCGCGCCGTGCGAAGGGCGTAAAGAAGGAATATCTAGATTGTTCAGGATAATGTGCAATATCTGATCCGCAGGTGGGCCGGGGATCGCGCCCGCCACGGTGCTGGGCTTCACGGTCGAGGCACGGTCGGCGCTTGGACTCGGCGATCACGCGCTGACGGACGCGCGTTGCCGCTCTGACTAGGTGAAGCTCTCAGCCGGCCCGGCGGTGCCTCGCGGCAGGGCTCGGCGTTATTCCGACGCCGACCTCGAAGCAGCACGGCTCCGCCGGGACGCGTGCGCAGCAGGTGTGCACCGACGCACCGACAAACGCCGTCAAGAGACTCTCGATGACCGTACAGGCCTCCGGACTCTTGCTCGAGATCGCGGCGATCGGGCAGGCCAGGCTTCGAATCACGTAACCGCCGCCGCGGCGACCGACTGAGGCGACGGCCCCGAATTCATTGAAGAGCGCGACCGCGGCGAGCGTGCGCTCGCGCAACGATCCCGTCGGGCGCGGCCGATCGCCGATGAGCTCGCGACCAACGGTGCGCATTGTCGCGTGGAGCGTGGCGGGCGAAATGCGCTCGCCCAACGGGCTCATCAACCCAAGAAAACTTTCCGCCGCG
>JBDUCS010000093.1:0-12042 GCA_040003335.1 Gemmatimonadaceae bacterium
TCGAATCGCTTCGCCTCCGCCTCGTGCGAAGCGAGCGTGGCGCTGAGTCGCGAGTACGTCTCGACATCGACGTCGGCCTGCTGCGCCCGAGCGCGATAGACCGCGTAGCCAATCGCCTGGGCGGCCCTGTCAGCCTGCTGCCGTGCGCGCATGGCGTCGAGGCGCAGCTTTCCCTCATCGAGCGCGTGCTGCGCCGCTTTGCCGGCGCGATCGAGCTCAGTCCTGACCTTGTCCCAAAGTGCCATTGTCGCCTCGTGATTGCGTGCTGAACTCTACGCAGCGGAACGGGTGCAGGTTCCATCAAAATAAAACGCCTCCGCGAGAGCGGAGGCGCGTGCGCAGCAATCGAGCCGGCCTGCACCGTCTACGCGGCGCTGGGTGCCTCGACGGCGTTCGCGGCGTAGACGCTGATCTTGTAGCGCTTCTTGCTCTTGTGCTCGAATTTCACGACGCCGTCGATCAACGCGTAGATCGTGAAATCGTTGCCAAGGCCAACATTGCGGCCCGGATGGTAGACCGTTCCGCACTGGCGAATGATAATGTTGCCGGCGCGCACGCTTTCGCCGCCGTACTTCTTCACGCCGCGGTACTGCGGATTGCTGTCGCGGCCGTTGCGCGTGGAGCCGACGCCTTTCTTGTGAGCCATATGCCTACACTCAGCCGAGGGTAATGTCGTTGATCTTGACTTCGGTGTAGCCCTGCCGGTGTCCCTGCTTCTTCGCGTAGTTCTTCCGGCGCTTCATCTTGAAGACGATGATCTTGTCGCCCTTGCCGTGCTTCACGACTTCCGCAGTGACGCTGGCACCGCCGACGAGCGGCTTGCCGGCGTGGACGTTTTTCCCATCCGAACCGAGGATGACCTCGTCGAACGTGATCGTCGACCCAACATCGGCGACGAGCGACGGAATGCGAAGCTTCTTGCCCGGCTCGACGCGGAACTGCTTGCCGCCGGTGCGGATGACTGCGTAGGTCATTGTTCGGAGATTTGAGTCAGGTAAGCATTACAGCCTTAACAAGTTAGCCACGATCGCGAAATGTGTCAACGGGGACTCGGCATTCGGCCAATATCGTTCTCGGACGCCGAGTGCACCCCCCAGTGATCGACCAAATGCCAAGCACCGAGTCTCGAGTCGCGCGTCATCACGCCACCGCGTACTGTCCCGTCACGTCCCGCTCGGCGCCCTTCACGACCATCTTGAAGTCATCCGGCTTGAGCAGCGGATCGTCGCGCAGCTCGATCGAGAACCCGACTGCCTTCTCCATCTTGCGCATCAGGTCCTGCTCGTGCTCGAGCACGTACATCGCGACATCGGGATGCAGCTTCACGATGATGTTGTCCTTCTTTCCCTCGATTGCCATGCGGCGCACGGAGCGCTCCATGCGGCGCACGATCGTCTCGGGGGTGAAGACGCGACCGGTTCCGGCGCACGTTGGGCATGCGTCCGTCATGTTCTGGAGATGGCTCTGCCGCACGCGTTGGCGCGTCATCTCGATCAGGCCGAGGTCGCTGACGGCAAACGCTTTCGTGCGGGCGCGGTCGCGCGAGAGATTGCTGCGAAGCTCCTGCAGCACCTTGTCGCGGTTCTGCTTCGTCTCCATGTCGATGAAGTCGCAGACGATGATGCCGCCCAAGTCGCGCAGGCGAAGCTGGCGCGCCACCTCGCGCGCCGCTTCGGTGTTCGTCTTGAAGATCGTTTTCTCCGGATCCTTCTTGCCCGTGTAGCGACCCGAATTGATGTCGATCGAGATCAGTGCTTCCGTCTGCTCGATGATCAGATAACCGCCGCTCGGCAAGTCGCATCGGCGCTTGAATAGATCGCGGATTTCCTGCTCGACCTCGTGCTGGTCGAACAACGGCGTCTGCTCCTCGTAGAGCTTCACGCGGTCCATGAGATCCGGCGCGATGCCCTTCAAGTATTCGGTGATCTCGTTGAAGACTTGCTTGGAGTCCACCGTGAGCGAATCGACCTTCGTGCTGAACAGGTCGCGGATCAAACCGCGCGTGAGCCCGGTCTCGCGGTGCACGAGAGCCGGCGCGCGCATGAAGTGCGTCTTCCGCTTGATGCGCTTCCACGTATTCATGAGGGTGCCGAGCTCGACCTTGAACGTCTCCTGCGTCACGTCCTCGCCAACGGTGCGCACGATCACGCCGCCGGAGTCGTCGGGGAGCACTTCCTTCACCAGATCGCGAAGGCGATGCCGCTCGGCACGCTCGCCAATCTTGCGGCTGACGCCCACGCGCGCCGCGAAGGGCATGTACACGAGGAAACGACCGGCGAGCGAGATCTGCGCGGTGACGCGAGGTCCCTTGGTGGAGATCGGCTCCTTGCTCACCTGGACGAGAATGTCCTGCCCGCGTTTGAGCGCGTCCTGGATCGCGGGCGCCTTCGCCTTGCGGCCGCGGCGCGCCTCGGACTCCTCGTCCTCGTCCTCGCTCTCATCATCGTCGTCGCGCGGCTCGTCCTCGGGGTAGACGAGATCGGACGCGTGGAGAAACGCGCTCTTCTCGGTGCCGATGTCGACGAAGGCCGCCTGGATACCGGGGAGTACGGCTTCGACCCGGCCCAAGTAGATGTCCCCGACCATACGTCGCGTGTCGGGGCGATCGAGCATCAGCTCGACGAGCTGCTCATCCTCCAGTATCGCAACACGTGTCTCGCGGGGACTGGCGTTGATCAGAATCTCTCGCTTCATGGAGCGTCGTGCCGCTCCTCGCGCCCGGCGACTCGGCGGGTAGTGCGAGGGTAGGCCATCCGATGAGGTATTCGCGCACGGAGAACGCCCGGCGTGGCGGCGCGGCGAGGCGGGTAGCCTCGGCGCCCACCGGAACGGCGCATCGCGCGATCGTCCACGACGAACCCGCCGGAAGCGCACGCCCAACGCCCACCGTCGCGACGAGCACGAGGAGCAGCGAGAGGAGGCTTACGGAGTAGCGGGTGGTCATGCGATCGGTCGCGATGCGGGGCGGTGCGCGGAGAACGACTGGCCACTGGGCGGCAGTCGTCCGACTGAAGACTCGGACGCCGGGCAGCGAGTCGCGCAGCCTGTGGCATCCGGGGAAAGTTCGTGGTCCGGTACTAGTATAGACGGAAACGGCCGGCGACCGCAACGACTGCCACCGTTCAGTCGGCAAGTTGCTTCAACAGCTGACGCGCGATGACGATGCGCTGGATCTCGCTCGTGCCTTCTCCGATCTCGCAGATCTTTGCGTCGCGCATCATACGCTCGACGGGGTAGTCCTTGGTGTAGCCGTACCCACCGTGGATCTGGACCGCTTTAATCGTGGCGCGCATCGCTAGCTCGGAGGCGTATAGCTTCGCGATGGCCGCTTCCTTCGTGTAGGGACGTCCATTCTGTGCGAGCCACGCGGCATGGTACACGAGGTGTTGTGCGGCGGCGATCTCGGTCGCCATGTCGGAGAGCTGGAACTGCACGCCCTGGAACGAGGCAATCGGCTTCCCGAACTGTTTGCGCACCGTCGCATACGAGAGCGCCTGCTCGAACGCTCCTTCGGCGATGCCCAGCGACAGCGCGCCGATCCCGATTCGACCGGAATCGAGCGTCTTCATGAAGTTGATGAAGCCCTTCCCCTCCTCGCCGAGCATGTTGTCGGCGGACACCTCGACGTCCTCGAAGATCAGCTCGCGAGTGTCGGAGGCGCGCCAGCCGAGCTTGTCCTCCTTCTTGCCGGCACGAAATCCGGGCATCGGGTCAAGCGCTGCCGAGTGACCGATGCCGACGGCGCGCGCCGCGTCGAGGTCGCACGTCTCTTTCGTCAGGATGAACGACGAGATCCCCTTCGTTCCCCTCGACGGATCGGTGACGGCGGTGAGCACGAAGATCTCGCCAACGCCGGCGTGCGTGATGAAGCGCTTCGTGCCGTTGAGAATCCACTTGTCGCCCTTTCTCACCGCGAGACTCTTCGTGCCGCCCGCGTCGCTCCCCGCGCCTTCTTCCGTCAGCCCGAAGCCGCCGAGGACGCGGCCGGTCGCCAGCAGTGGCACGTAGCGCTCCTTTTGCGCATCGGTGCCAAAGTTCACGATCGGCGACGTGCCGAGCGTCGTGTGCGCGGAGATGGTGATGGCGTGCGAGGCGTCGACCTTCGCCATCTCGTGGATCGCGGTGATATAGCTGATGTAGTCCATCCCGCTGCCGCCCAGCGATTCGGGCCACGGGATGCCAAGGAGCCCGAGGTCGGCCATCTGCTTGATGGTCTCCCAGGGGAACTCCTGGCTCGCGTCGAACTTGGCCGCGATCGGCGCGACCTCGGTACGGGCGAACTCGCGCACCATGTTGCGCACGGCGGTGTGCTGCTCGGTGAAATACGGAAGGTCTTCCATGGGGCGCCCTCGCTAGGCGGCTTCAGTGTCGGTGGCATCGCGGATGGCGGCGAGAAAACGCTCGCCGTACTTGTCGAGCTTGGCCGGCCCGACGCCGCGAATAGACGCCATCGCGGCGGTCGAAAACGGGCGCCGCACGGCCAGCTCGACGAGGGTGCGGTCGGGAAAGACGACATATGCCGGCACGGCGTCTTCGCGTGCGATGCGGGCCCGGAGGAGCTTGAGCGCCGCGAGGAGCGATGCGTCACCGGGCCCCATCTCTGGCGCGTCGGCGATCAATGCCTGGGCGCGGGTCGCGCGCTCGGCGCGCGAGACTATCGGTTTTCGCTCGCGCGCGGACTTGTCGCTCCCCTTCGACGGCTCGATGTGTGTGCCGAGGCAATTGTCGCAACCGTCGCATTTGTCGCGCGCCGCGGGATCGCCGAAGTACCGCAGGACAAATGCGCGGCGACAGCTGTTCGCGTATGCATAGCGCTGCACCGCCTCGAGCTTGCTGAGATCGGCGCGGCGACGTCGCTCGAGCGTCACCCAGTCGATGGCGAACGCCGAGAGCGGTCGGCGAGCGCCCACGAGCCGGAGACCGCCGCCGGTGCGCTCCCACGTCACGAATTGCCGCGACTGCAGCTGGTCGAGCATGCCGACGATGCGCTGCGCGCCCCCGACGTCGCGTGGCAGCCCGCCGCTGTCGATCGACGCGCCCTCGTACAGGCCGGAGCCGGCGACGCGCCACAGCGCGCGCAACAACTCCCGCTCACCGTCGTCGACAATCTCGCGCTTGATGCGCTCGGGCGTGGCAAGCAGCCGAACAAAAAGGCGCGCGTTCGAGGAACTCCCATTGACGAGCGCGCCGGCGATGGTGAGCACGCGCAGCGCGCTCTCGACCTCGCGCTCCTTGACGTCGCCACGCATGGCGGCGGCGATGTCGGCGGGCGTGCCCCGTACGGCGCCGGTGGCGTCGGCCGATCGTTGAAGCTCCGCGTATACGCCCTCGATCGTCGCCCGAGGGGGGTTCGCGCTCTTGATGAAAAACTCGTGCGTGAATCGATCCTGGAACGCGTGCAGGAGCACGCAGTCCGAGTGCTTGCCGTCGCGCCCCGCGCGGCCGGCCTCTTGATAGTACGCCTCGAGCGTGCCCGGCATTGCGTGGTGGATGACGTGGCGAACGTTCGCCTTGTCGATCCCCATGCCGAATGCATTGGTGGCGACGATCGCGCGCACCCGCTCATTCATGAACGCATCCTGCACGTCGCGGCGGTGCTCGTCGTCCAGGCCGGCGTGATAGCCGATGGCGCTGATGCGTGCCTTCTCCAACATCGCCGTGATCCGCTCGACGGCCTTGCGCGTGCTGGCGTAGACGATCGCCAGCCCCTCGCGGTCGCGCAGCGCGGCGACGAGCGACGCGTCCTTCTCGGCCTCGTTCTTGGTGCGGATCACGTGATAGCTGAGGTTCGTGCGATCGAAGCCGGTGATGATCGTCGTCGGCCGGTCAAGCGCGAGCTGCGCGACGATGTCGGCACGAACTTCCGGCGTCGCCGTGGCCGTGAGGGCGACGGTGTGCGGATCGCCGAGCCGCGCGCGAACGCCGCGAATGCGGAGGTAGCTGGGGCGGAAATCGTGGCCCCACTCGCTGATGCAGTGCGCCTCGTCGATCGCGAGGAGCGATACGCCGATCGCGCGCAGCCGTTCGGCCGTCGCGCCGGCGTCGAAGCGCTCCGGCGCGACGTACAAAAGCTTGAGCTCGCCGCACTCGGCGCGCGCCATCCGCTCGGCGACCTCGCCGCTCGACAGCGTCGAGTTGATGAACGCCGCTGGGAGGCCGCGCGCCGTCAGCGCGTCGACCTGATCCTTCATGAGCGAGATGAGCGGCGACACCACGACCGTGAGGCCGGGGAGCATCAGCGCCGGCACTTGGAAGCAGAGCGACTTGCCTCCGCCCGTCGGGAGAATGACAAGTGTGTCGCGGCCGGCGAGCACGGATTCGACGGCCCCAGCCTGGCCGGGACGAAAGTCGGGATAGCCGAATCGCGTGCGCAACACCTCGCGCGCTTCGTCGAGTGTGGGGGCCGGCCGGGAGGCGATGGAGGTCATCCGTGGAGCGTGATCGACAGGCACTCGAGATGCGACATCATGTTGCGCCGGCCCGCATCATCGCGCTGCATCAGACGGCGCGCGCGAAGTGGCCGCGCGTGAACGCCGAGCCCACGGTTGCGCGAATGGAGGCGAGATCCGGCGTGGTGTTGGCCGCCAACGCGTCGAGCGCGGCGCGGTAGCGCGAGACGATCTCGCCGATCGGATCGCCAGGGACGTTGAACAACAGGCGGAAGCCGCGCACGCCGGACGACCAGACTCGCGGGAGATACTCGGACGCCTCGATCGGGCGCGAGTGGAGGAGACGGTTGCGGCAGGCCGAGTCGGTCGCCACGGCGAAGGTATAGCCCGCCGGATCGGTGATCTGCACGAGCGGATGCTTCTGGACGCAGAGATCGCGGCAGGTCGTCGGCTCGCGGTCGTAGGCGGCGGAGAGAACGCAGTGCTCGATCGTCATGCCTTCGGGCCGGCCGTAGGCGAGCACGTCTACCATATCGTTCGCTGCGCTCACTCCGAGATCGCCCGCCGCGCTCGCGCGCATGAGCTGACCGATCTCGTCCGTCGTCAGCTCGACCGAGGCGACGATGCGGCTCGCGCCCAGCCGGAAGAGCTCGGCGGCCGTATGCTGGTTGAAGACGTTGACCGCGTAGTCGGCGACGACGTCGCGACCGGCCCGGCTGAGCTCGGCAACAAGACCCAGGTGCCCGGTGAGAATGGGGAGTTCGAGCGCGAGCCATTTGTCGAGCGCCTTGCGCTCCTCGGGGCGAACGATGGTCGGCGTGCGCAGGCGGAGCGGGATGCCGCGCGCGGCGAGATCGTCCGCGAGAGCGCGCACGCGCGTCACGGGCGGGAGGGGGTGGCGGAGGAAGGGATCGTACGAAATCTCCGTCGCGCCGGCGTCGGCGGCGGTGCGGGCATCTTCGATCCGGCTGACGTCCGCCGCCAAGCGGTGAGTGGTGATCGGCGTTCGGTGTTCTGGCGACTCACGATGTTCGCTCACTGAACATCGAACGGCGGCGACCGCCTCCCGAATCCGCGCGGCGCGATCGGCGATCCGACTCTGCTCGGCCCAATCGCGTCGCACCATCAACTGCTCGACCGCCGATTGCCGGACGCGATTGAGCTCGCTCACGGGCAGAAACAGCCCTGGCTCCAGCGCGGTCGTGTCGAGCGCGGCGAGAGCGAACGGCGTGTCGCCGAGCCGGCCGAGCTGCTCGCGCAACTGCGTCTGGTCGACCGCACGCTTGGCGGCGGGTGCGAGCTGTATCTCGCTCCGCGCCGTCACCGATTCCCCACCCGCCGAGAAGACGACTTTCAGATGCGCGCCGGGCGAGCCGAAGACGCGCGCGTCAAGGCGCGTCTTCTTGTCCTTGGCCGTCGTCGGAAGATCGGCGTAGCTGGCGCGCGCGCGCGCCAGGAGCGCCGCGTGCGAGGAGCGAACGACGCGCGCGCCGAGCGGGATGCGCGACCGCGTTGCGATCGCCTGACGCACGAGGCCGTTGGGCGCGGTCGCAATGGTCGTAATGCGGGAGATGGTGAAGCCGATGGGCTCGCCCGTCGCGCCGTCCAACGACTCGAAGACGATGCCGTCGTTGACCTCCAACGGCTCACTCAGCTCGACGACCACCTCGAAGGCATCCGAGCGCGTGACGACGCCGAGCAGCGTGCCACGGTTGTCGGGCTGATCGCGCGTGATGTAGGAGCGGCCGGCGCGTCCGCCGAACATGCCGCCAGTAAAGCCCCGGCTGAAGATCTGCACGAGATCGCCCGACATGGTCTCGTCGGCGGCGATGCGCTCGCCGCCGGCGACACGCGTGAGAAAGTCGCGGTAGCTCTTGGTGACAGTGGCGACGTACTCGGGCTTCTTCTTCCGGCCCTCGACCTTGAGGCAGGCGATGCCGAGCTCGGCGATCTCGGCGAGATGCTGGCCGGCGGCGAGGTCTTTGGCGGAGATGAGGAAGCCGGAATCGATCGTCTCGCCGGTGGCGCTGTCGGTGAGCGAGTAGTCCTTTCTGCACGACTGGGCGCACGATCCGCGGTTGGCGCTCCGCTCGCTGATCATCCCGGACATGAAGCACTGGCCCGAATACGCGATGCAGAGCGCGCCATGCACGAAGCTCTCGAGGCCGAGCTCGGGGACCGCGCCGCGGATGACGCGGATGTCGCTGAGCGTGTTCTCGCGGGCGAGGACGACGCGCTCGATGCCGAGCTCGCGCATCACGCGGGCGCCGGAGGCATCATGCACCGTCATCTGAGTAGAGCCGTGGATCTCGAACGTCGGGTAAACGCGCTGGATGAGCCGCACGAGGCCGAGATCCTGGACGATCGCCGCGTCGATCCCGCGGTCGATCGCGTCGCCGAGGAGGGCGAGCGCGTCCTCCAGCTCGCCGGGCTTCACGAGCGTGTTCAGCGTGAGGTAGACGCGCTTCCCGCGCGCATGCGCGAGCTGGCAGGCCACACCGACCTCGGCGAGCGTGAGCTGGGCGCCGTCATCGCGGGCGTTGAATTTTTCGGCGCCCAGGTACACGGAATCGGCACCGTTCGCCAAGGCAGCACGAACCGCGTCGAGTGATCCGGCCGGCGCGAGAAGCTCGGGAACCCGCATCCCGGAACTTAACGGTGATCGGCGATCGGTGCGCGGTGAACTACCGATCACCGATCACCGATCACCGATCACCGATCTGTTAAGCGGCGACGTCTCTCAGCGCGTCTCCGACCGACCCCTCGCGCAACCGTTTCAAGGCGCGGTCGCGCAACTGCCGCACGCGCTCGCGGGTGACGCCGAGGAGCTTGCCGATTTCGTCGAGCGTGTGCTCCTTGTCGCTCTCGAGACCGAAGTAGAGACGGAGGATCTTCGCGTCGCGCGCGGGGAGCGTCGCGAGCGCCTTCTCCAGCTCCTGATTGCGGAACGAGTTCAACACTTGCTCCTCGGTGTCCGGCATCTCGTCGACGGCGAAGCGCTCGATCAGCGCGCGGTCCGAGTCCTTGCCGATCGCCGCATCGAGCCGCACGTCGGTCGAGTTGAGCTGCGTCAGTGCCGTCACGATGTCGGGCGAGATGCCGGTGAGCTGCGACAGCTCGGCGGCTGTCGGCTCGCGCTCGAGCTTATCGCGCAGCACCGCAGTCGCCCGGATGACACGCGAGAGGTCGGCCGTGCGGTTGAGAGGCACGCGCACCGTACGCCCCTGTCGCGCCAGCGCCGACAGGATCGCCTGTCGGATCCACCACACGGCGTACGAGATGAATTTTACGCCCTGGTCCGGGTCGAACTTTCGCGCCGCGGTGAGCAAACCGACATTCCCTTCGCCGATCAAGTCGATCAGCGGCATGCCGCGATTCTGATATTTCTTGGCGACGGAGACGACGAAGCGGAGATTGCGACGCACGAGCTCGTCCATGGCGTGTTGGTCACCCGTCCGGACCTTCCGCGCGAGCGCCTTCTCCTCGTCGGCCTTGAGCAGCGGATAGCGGCTCACCTCGGCGAAATATTGGTCGAGGATGTCGCGGTCGGCATCGCCGGCGCCGATGTCGGCGGGGGTTGTCGAGCGCCGGCGCTTCGCTTGAGCCATGTCGGTGTGCCTCCTGAGAATGTCAGGACAGTCAGCAACAAGTGCACCGCCGCGACGCGGCGATGCGAGCGCGCCCGGGTTAGCGCCGCTCGCGGATGCGTCGCAGCAGCCGCAGAGCGAACGCGACGACGACGAGCGCCAGGCCGGCACCCTGCAGCCGCCGGCTGTCGATGCGGAGACCATAACCCCAAATTCCGATGCCGGCGACGGCGAGAAGTGCCTTGAGAACGTCGAGTTGATTCATCCCGCGCCCTCGCGAATCCGGCGTACGAAACGGCGGACGCCGTTCTTGAAGTCGTCGGTGGCGCGCGACGCCACGTTCGTGTGCGCGCCCAAATCGATCCCTTCGGCGAAGCCGAGGTCGTCGAGGTCATAGAAGAGCCGCTTCGTCAGACGCATCGCGTCGGCGCCGGCCTTGGCGAGATCGGCGAGCACCGCGTCGACGCCAGCCGAGAATCCGCCGGCGGCGAAGACGCGGCTGACGAGCCCCATCTCCAGTGCCTCGCGCGCCGGAATGAGTCGGCCGCTCGACACGAGGTCGAAGGCGCGCTTCTCGCCAACGCTCCGGCGCAGCATGGTCATCACCATCGCCGGCACGAAGCCGATCCGTACCTCGGGATAGCCGAACTGCGCGCCTTCGTGGGCGAGCACCACGTCACACGCCGTCGCCAGCCCCGCGCCGCCGGCCAGCGCGCGTCCCTGCACCACGGCGACTACCGGCTTGGTCATGCCGCGGATGATCGTGAAGACGCGGCCCAACGCGTGCGCGTCGCGCAGGTGCAGCTTCGGGTCTGCGTCGATCATCGCCTCGAGCGACTCGAGATCGGCACCGGCGCAGAAGTCGGCGCCATCGCCGCCGAGCCGTACGACGCGGACGGCAGCGTCGCGCTCCAGTGCTTCGAGCGCCCGCGCGAGCTCGAGGGCCGTTTGGTGGTCGAGCGCGTTCTTCTTTTCTGGTCGCGCCAGCATCACGCGGCCGATCACCCCATCCACGTCCGTGCGAACGCGGGGCGCGTCCGTCATCCGCGAAACTCGGGGAGCGCGAGCTCGCGCGCAACCGCCTCGGGCACGTCGAGCACCATGCGCAGGAGCGCGGTCGAGTACACCTTGCCCTGTGCGTCGGTCTTGAGCGACAGCGTGCCGCCGCCGCCGAGCGCGCCGTGGAGGAGAAAGTTGAGCGCGAAAATATTGGGCAGCTCGAAGCGATCAACGCCGCCGGTGATCGCGCCCTCGAAATGCGACACGACGCGCGCCTGCGTGACATAGTCGCGCAGCACCGGATACCAGCGTCCTTCGCGCGCAATGAGGCCGACGTTGGCCGTGTCGCCCTTGTCGCCGGAGCGCGCGTGCGCGAGGTCGAGGAGACGGACTTTCATGCGCGGACGACCTCCACGCTCGGCGTGACGACGCGCTTGTCGACGAGCGCCGGCCAGTAGGCGACGACCTCCTCGGTCTTCGGACGGCCCCCGGCGAACCCCGTCACGCTCGGTGGCCCGTTGAGCACCAGCGGCGCGATCTCGCGGGTGAAGCGCTCGACGGCGGCGCGGTCGCTTCCACGAACGCCGACGCGGAGCTGCACTTCGGGCGCGTCGGGCCTGAGGTCGCCCGCGAGCAGACCGTGCGTCGCCGATGCGCCGACGAACTCGGTCAGGATCTCGTCAAAGCGGAGGTCGAGGTTGACGAGACGCTCGCGGAGAATGCGATCGGCGGCCTGCGCCTTGGCCAGCGCATCAGGCCATGCGTAGACGAGCGTGCCCACGGCCTTGAAGCCGTTCTTGTAGGCGATGGAGACCTTCAGCTTGTCCGTGTTCTGCCGCCCCTCGATGCCGAAGACGCGCACGCGGTTCGGTCCGTCTTGCTCGACGCGAATCGTCGTGAAGTCGGCAACCACATCGGGCGTGATGTACGCGTGCGGGTCCCCCATCTCGTAGACGAGCTGCTCGCTGATCGAATGCACGTCGATCCGGCCGCCCGTGTTCGGATGCTTCGTGACGACGAACGTCGCGTCGGGTCGCATCTCGACGATCGGATAGCCGACGTTCGCC
>JBDUCS010000385.1:0-3550 GCA_040003335.1 Gemmatimonadaceae bacterium
CCTGGGCATGCCATCGCCCTGAGCGGCGGACTCCGGCTTCTGCCGCGAGGTGCTGATGCGCCGGTCCGAGGCGCACGGGGTGGAGTACGTGTTCGCGCTCGCGAAGAATGCCGGCTCTTCGCGCTGATGGCCGACGAGCTGGTCATGGCCCACGCCCGACTCGACTCGATTCGATCAGATGCTCTTCGCGCAATCCTCCAGGTTGATGCGGCGTTGGCCGCTCAGGCCGTCGCGCCGCTCAGAACGTAGCGCGGCTCAGGTGCCGCGCTTGATCTGTACGAGCCGCTCGCGCGCCAGGCGGCGGCCGGTCGGCGTCGCGGCGAGTCCCCCGCCGGCGGTCTCGCGGTAGCGCACGTCCATGCTCTTCCCGATCTCGCCCATGGTGTCGATGACCTCGTCCGCCGGAATTGCGAACTCGATGCCGGCGAGGGCCATTTCGATTGCCGCCATCGCGATCGCGGCGCCGGTCGCGTTGCGAAAGACGCACGGCAGCTCGACGAGTCCGCCAAGCGGGTCGCAGACGAGACCGAGCGTCCCCTGCTGCGCCAGGGCGACGGCGTGACCGGCTTGCCGCGGCGTACCGCCGAGCATCTCGGTCGCGGCGCCGGCCGCCATCCCAGCGGCGGCGCCGGTCTCGGCCTGGCATCCGCCTTCGGCGCCGGAGAGCGACGCGCGCTCGGCGACGACGGCGCCGATGAGGCCGGCCGCGGCCAGGGCGTCGATGACCGCTTCGTCGGTAAGCCCGCGCGCGTCGGCCAGCCCGGTGAGGACGGCGGGTAGCACGCCCGCACCGCCCGCGGTGGGCGCGGCGACGATCACGCCCATGGCGGCATTCACCTCTTGGACGGCGAGTGCGCGGGCGAGCACGTCGCGGAAGGGCGAGCCGGAGAGCGGGCCCGCGCTGCTCGTGCGCAACTTCGCGGCGTCGCCGCCAACCAGACCGGACGCGGAGTGCAGGTCGCCGACCAGCCCGCTCTTCACGGCGCCGCGCATCACCTTCAGCGCGCGACCGAGCGCGGCGCGGATGTCGTCGATCGGGCGCCCTTGATCACGCGACTCCGCCTCGAGCGCGACTAGGGCCAACGTTTTCCCCTGTGCCTCGGCGTCGCGAATGGCCTCGGCGAGCGACTTGTACATGATCGAGTCTCGGGAGGAGTGGCTCGCGAAAACGCGATGAGGTGTGAAGTGAAACGATGGGAGATGAGCGGAGCGCAACCAGTAGATTCGTTTTACGGGGGGGGCCCCACGTTCCGCTCGCGATGTTACGCCGAGACTTTGTCCAGCCGGAACGCCCACCGCACCCACGGGAGCGTTCGCAGATCGTCGCGGACCTTTTCGGGCGGCAGCTCGTCGACCTCGATCACCATGAAGGCGTCGCCGCCGCGCTCTTTTCGTGTGACGCGCAAGTTGGCGATGTTGATCCCATCGTCGGCCAGAATCGCCGTGATGCGGGCGATCGAGCCCGGGATGTCCTCGGCGACGAGAATGATCGTGTGATAGTTGCCGGTGACGTGCACCGGATAGCCGTCAATCTCCGTCACTAGCACGCGGCCGGCGCCAAGCGACGAGCCGATCATCGTCGCCTTGCGGTCGCCGCGCTCGAGAGCCATGCGCACCGTGTTCGGATGCGCGTCGTCGTCGATCGTCGTCTTGTCGAACCGATACGCGAGCGCTTCACGCTCCATGATGTCGAGCGCCTCGCGGATACGCTCGTCGTCGGGACGAAAACCCATCAGCCCGGCGGCGATCGCCTTGTCGGTGCCGTGTCCCTCGCCGGTGCGGGCGAATGAGCCATGCAGCTCGATCAGCGCGCGCTCCGGCGTGCCACCGACGAGCCCGCGCGCGAGCAGCCCGAGGCGGCACGCGCCAGCGGTGTGCGACGATGACGGCCCAACCATGACGGGGCCGATGATGTCGAGAAGCGAGACCACGGTGATCGGTATTGGGTGTTCAGTGTTCGGTACTGATCGTTCGGAGCCACTAGCAAGCTAACATCGCCGAGCGCCGTGCCCGGCGCTCCGATCACCGGCCCAGCTCGAGCACCGAACACCGATCAGCGAACACCGAGCTTTTCGAAGGTCTGATTGCCGATGGGGTACAGCTTCCAGTCCTTGAAGTCGAAGTGCCACCACTCTTCGGGATTCACCGTGAAGCCGTCGGCCTCCATCACCCGGCGCAGCAGGTCGCGGTGCCAGCGCTGGAGCGAGGTGGCGCCCGGATAGTTGGCGTACGAGCGGCCGGTCGTCTCGTCATAGGTGCCGGGCATCTCGATCGGACGGCCGCTCTTCAGGTCGTAGAGGGTGAGATCGACGGCCTCGCCACGGTTGTGACGCGAGCCCGTCGCCGGGTTCGCGACGAAGATCTTCTTCGCGTCCGGCGTCGCGTCCCAGAACATCTTCGTCACGAACCACGGGCGATACGCATCGTGAACCAGGAGGCCGTATCCGTACGGCTTGAGCGAGCGATGCACGCGCACCAGCGCCTCGGCCGCCGGCCGCTGCATGAACGCGCGTGCCTGCGAGTAGAACGGCGTGCCGAGGAAGTTGCTCGACGTCGCGTACCGAATCTCGAGCTTGATCGTGGAGTCGAGCACGACGAGCTCGGCCAGATCGGCCGGGCGAATACCCGGTCGCTCGGTGGGCGGCGAGGCGGCGAGCGCTTCCCTTCGCAGCTCGGACACGGGGCGCAGCGGCGTGATGCGCAGCTGGTTGCCCGACTCCGGCCCGACGCTTCGTCGCGCGAACGCCACGTTCGCCGCGACGACGCGAGTCGCCCGACCGTGCGCGTCGCGCGTGAAGACGAGCTGCTCGCCGTCGTAGAGCCCGGACTTGGGGAAGGCGAAGACATCTCTCGACACTTCCTCGAGCGGATAGGAGAAAAACCACTCGATGAGCGCGTACAGCTTCCCGTCCCGCTCGCTGATGAACAGCACGTCGTGGTCCCATCCGTACTCGCCGATCAGGCCGGCCCACCGGGAGGGCGCGGCCGCCGGCTTCGCCGCTTCAGCGCGCGCCAGTGTGTCGCGACCGATGACGATACGGTCGCGCAACGGGAGCACCCGCTGCCCATAGGCGAGCCGGTCGTCGACGATGAGGGTATCGCCGAGCGCACGCACCGCGTACATGACGCCATCGCTCCGCCTCAGGCGCAGCTCGCCCCACTCGGCGAACAGGTCGACGTACGACTTGCCCTGCTCGTAGTGGCCCGCGATGGCGCGGGCGCGATCCGGCGTCACCGTGTCGGTGAGCGCGACGGGTGCGAGCGGCCGGTTCTCGCGCACGGCGAGCATCAGCGCGAGCGCCTCGCCGGCGATGCGTCCGGTGACGGTGTTCGCGCCATCCATCGTCGTCACGACGGCGACGCCGAGGCCGTCGTCGGGGAGCGCCTCGAGCTCGGTGGCGAATCCATAGATCGCGCCGCCATGGCCGATGCGCCGGTGCGTCCCGATCGTGTCGAGGCGAAAGCCGAGACCGTAGCCGGTCTTGGCACCGGCCGGTGCGTACTGTGGAATCCACATCTTCTCGAGCGTCTCGCGCTTGAGCACGGGCGC
>JBDUCS010000094.1:0-11952 GCA_040003335.1 Gemmatimonadaceae bacterium
ATCTCGTAGACGATCGTGACGTTGGCCCGCACGCTCAAGGTGCCCGGAGCGAGTGGACCGGCGCCCGCCGCGCCGCCGCCGTCGCCGGCGAGCTGTACGACGTTCTGCGACATGCCCTGGGCGGAGCGCCCCCACCAGCCGCGGTAGCTGGACGACCAGCCGTTGTAGCCTTCCTGAATCGACTGCGGCGTGCCGACGCTTTGGCCCAATTCCGTCGCCAGCGCCACGGCTTTTTCCTTTGCCGCTCTCACGGCGAGCGCACGCGCGTCGTCTCGATATTTTCTGAGCTGCGTGGTCTGAAAGTCGACGCCCTGGATGTACTCCACGCCCGCTTGTAGGGCGGCGGTGAGCAGCCGGTCGAACTTGGCGACGTCCCGGAGCGTGACGACCAGCGTCGTTCGTTGGACGTACGCGATCAGGATGCGGCGAGCCGGCGACTGAGTGTCGAACTCGGGCTCGAGGTTGAGGTAGTCGGTCTGCACATCGTTCGGCGCCACGCCCGACGCCGCGATCGCGGCCAGCACGCTCTGCATGCGCCGGTCGTTCTGTTTCTTGAGCTCCGTGAGATCCTTGTTCGACGATGCCACGCCGAGCGTGAGGACGACGCGATCGGGCACGACCTTGATTTCAGATTCTCCGATGACGGTGACGGTTCTCGGCGCGGTCGGTGCCTGCGCGAGCGCGACATGCGACATGAGTGCGGACAGCACGACGATCGCGAGCGGCTGTTTCACGGTGGTCTCCTCGAGGGTTGCAGTGCACAAGCTGGAGCCGGGACGAGACTGTTGTAGCTTGCTTCACATCACTCTCGCACGTTGACATCTGCGTGATCTTTGGGTGTGGTTGCACAGAAATAGTAGGAGTTCCGGTCTCGTTTGTTTTGCGCTCTCCGCGCAGTCCGTTCGCCGTTCCCTCGTTCCCGAGCGAATCATGCGCTACGCCCTCGCCTCTGTTGTCGTCTGCTTCGCGGTCGTGCGGGCGCATGCCCAGGCGCCCGCGGGTCGCATCGCCTATCCCGCGACGCGCACGGTGCCGCACACGGATGACTACCACGGCACCTCGGTCGCTGATCCGTATCGGTGGATGGAGGCGATCGAGAGCTCGGAGGTCGCGGACTGGGTGAAGGCGGAGAACGCGGTGACGATGCCGTATCTCGCGTCGCTGCCCGGCCGGGATGTCTTCAAGGCGCGCATCACTGCGCTCACCGACTATCCGCGCACGAGCGTTCCGTTCTGGGAGGGCGGTCGCTGGTACTACACGAAGAACAGCGGCCTGCAGCGGCAGAGCCCATGGTTCATGCGCCGCTCGCTCGATGGCGCCGAGTCGATGGTGCTCGATCCGAACCAGCTCTCGCCGGACGGCTCGGTCGCGCTCTCCGGCTTCGTCCCCTCGCCCGATGGAAAGCACTACGCCTACGGGCAGAGCGAAGGCGGTTCCGACTGGAACACGTACTACGTGCGCGATCTGGCGACCGGGAAAGAGACCGGCGACACGCTGCGCTGGATCAAGTTCGGCGGACCGTCGTGGACAGAAGACGGCAAGGGCTTTTACTACTCGCGATTCCCGGAGCCCAAGAGCGAGCTCAAGCTCAAGACCAAGCTCGAGAACCAGACGCTCTACTACCACACCCTCGGCACGCCGCAGTCGGCGGACACGAAGATCTACGCCCGTCCCGATCATCCGACGTGGTTCGTCTTCGGCGGACCGGATGAGACGGGCCGCTACCTGATCGTCGGCACGTCGCCCGGCACGGACAAGGGCGAGGTGTACATCGCCGACATGGGCGACGCGTTGCATCCGAACGTGCACGCGCCGCTCCGTCCCGTCGTCACCGGGAACGATGCCAACTATCGCGCGCTCGGCGTCGCCGGCGGCCGGCTCTACATGCAGGTGGACAAAGATGCGCCCAATCGGAAAATCATCTCGGCTCCGGTAGCAACGCCCGATGCGGCTCACTGGAAGACGGTCGTCGCCGAAAGCGACATGCCGATCGAGGGCTCGGCGATGGTCGCCGGCCGCATCGGCGTCCTGTCGCTCAAGGACGTCGCCTCCGTCGTCAGGCTCTATCGGCTCGACGGCACCCTCGAGCGCGAGATCCCGCTCCCGGGGCTCGGGAGCGCATCGGGACTGGTGGGCCGATTCGACCGCCCGGAGATGTTCTACTCGTTCACCTCCGCGCTGGTGCCTCCGTCGTCGTACGTCTACGACGCCAAGACGAACAAGAGCCGCGTCTTCTTCCAGCCCAAGCTCACCTTCGACGCATCACGCGATACGACCGAGCGCGTCTTCTATCAGTCAAAGGACGGCACACGCGTGCCGATGATGATCACCTACCGCAAGGAGCTGACGCGCAACGGACAGAACCCGGCGATGGTCTACGCCTACGGCGGGTTCGACATCAGCACGCGGCCGTCGTTCAGCCCCGCGGTGATCGCCTGGGTGGAGCAGGGCGGCATCTACGCGGTCGCCAACATCCGTGGCGGCGGCGAGTACGGCGAGACGTGGCACCGCGCCGGCCAGTTCGAAAAGAAGCAGAACGTGTTCGATGACTTCATCGCGGCGGGCGAATACCTGGTACGCGAGAAGTACACGTCGCCGGAGCACCTGGCGATCAACGGCGGCTCGAACGGCGGACTCCTCGTCGGCGCCGCGATGACGCAGCGCCCGGAGCTGTACGCCGCCGCCGTGCCGCAGGTCGGCGTGATGGACATGCTGCGCTACGACCAGTTCACCGGCGGCGCGGCGTGGGCAACCGAGTATGGCTCGGCCAGCGACGCGAAGGCGTTCCCCTATCTGCGCGCCTACTCGCCGCTGCAGAACATTCGCGCGGGCGTTTGCTATCCGTCGACGCTCGTCACCACGGCCGATCACGACGATCGCGTGGTGCCCAGCCACTCGTTCAAATTCACGGCGACGATGCAGACGGTGCAGACGGCGGCACCGAACTGCGTGCGGCCCGTGCTCATTCGCATCGAGGCGCAAGGCAGTCACGGCTATCGTCCGCTCGACCGCCGCATCGCCGAGCAGGCGGACATCTGGGCGTTCGCCGCGCAGCACACCGGAATGACGGTGCGGGCGCCGAGCGCGGTGCCGTAGTCGGCGAAGATGACGGCGCTCGTCGTTTGCACCGTGACGAGGCGCGGTCCCGCGCCGGCACTTTACCCGAGGATGTAGTGCAGGATCCTTCGAACGACGCAGTCGCGGAGCGGCCCGTCAGCGACCCGGCGCTGACGCCGCATCATACGAGTGCCTGGATGCGGCTGGTCGGCGCGCCAACGGCGACCGAGCACCCGCCGATCGTGCGCTTCGGCGTCGCGGTCGCGCTCAGCCTCATCGCGTTCGTGATGACGGATCTGCTCGAGTCGCACGTGCAGCGCGCGTTGTTCATCTTCTTTTGGCCAGCGGTCATCGGCTCGGCGTGGTTCGGCGGTATCGGCCCCGCGGTGCTCGCGTCGCTCCTCGCCATCCTCTCGGTCGACCGGTTCTTCATCGCGCCGTCGGGCGCTCGCGGCGCCGGCAGTCCGGGCGACCTCGTGCCGCTGGCGCTCTTTCTGTTCGCGTCGGGCGTCGTGAGCTCGCTCACCGAAGCGCTGCGCATCGCGCGCGCGCGGGCGGCGGCGATCGCCGGCGACGACGCGATCGTCGCGGGCGAGCTCGAGCAACAGTCGGCGGAGCTGGAGCAGCAGCTCGAGGAATCGCAGGTGATGCAAGAGGAGCTCGAACAGGCGAGCGCCGAGCTCGCCGAGCGCACCGCGGCCGCCGAGGCCGCTGAAGGGGCGACGCGCGGTATCCTTGACAGCATCGCCGAGCCGTTCGTCGTGCACGACAAGGACTGGCGCTTTCTCTACATCAACGAGCCGGCGGCGGCCATCTTCAGGTCGTCGCGTCACGCGGACGCGCACGACCCGATCGGCAAGGTGCTGTGGGACACGTATCCCGAGCTGGCCGGCACCGTGTTCGAGGTGAACATGCGCAGGGCCAAGGACCAGCGCGTGGCCGTCACGTTCGAGGGAATGTATCAACAGCGCGGCGAGTGGTCCGAGCTCCGGTGCTATCCGCTCCCCGGCGGCGGCGTCGCCACGCAGTGGAAGAACATCACCGCGAGAAAGCGCGCCGAGGAGTCGGCGCGCTTTCTCGCGCGCGCCGCCGACCTCCTCGCGTCGTCGCTGGACTACGAAAAAACGCTCGGCGATCTCGCGCGGCTCGCCGTGCCCGAGCTGGCCGACTGGTGCGCGGTCGACATGCTCTCGGACGATGGCACGCTGCACCAGCTCGCCGTCGCCCACGTCGATCCCGAGAAAGCGCGCTGGGCGCGCGAAATCAACCGCCGCTATCCGCACGCTCGCGACGCGGCCACCGGCGTGCTCAGCGTGCTGCGCACCGGTCGGCCGGAGATGTACAATGACATCACCGACGAGATGATCGTCGCCGGCGCGATCGACGCCGAGCATTTGCGGATCACGCGCGAGCTGGGACTGACCTCGATGATCATCGTGCCGCTGACCGCGCGCGAGCGCACGCTCGGTGCTCTGACGCTCGTCGCCGCGGAGTCGAAGCGCCGGTACTCGGATGCCGACCTCGCGCTGGCGATGGAGCTGGCGCGCCGCGCGGCGGTGGCCGTGGACAACGCGCGGCTCCACCGCTCCGCCCTCGAGGCACGCGAAGCCGCCGACGCGGCGAACCTCGCCAAGACCCAGTTCCTCGCAGTGATGAGCCACGAGCTGCGCACGCCCCTCAACGCCATCGCCGGCTACGCCGAGCTCCTGCGCATGGGCATTCGCGGGCCGGTGACGCCCGAGCAGGAGGAGGATCTCGACCGAATCGCGCGCAGCCAACGCGCGCTGTTGTCGCTGATCAACGACGTGCTGAATTACGCAAAGCTCGAGGCCGGCCATGTGCAGTTCGACAGCCGGCCGATCGCCGTGCACGCGCTCCTCCTGGACATCGAGGCGCTCGTCACCCCACAGCTGCTCGCGCAGCGGCTCGCGTATGCGTGCGCGCCGTGCGACCCCGAGCTGCTGGTGCAAGGCGACGCCGAGAAGGTCCGGCAGATCTTGCTCAACCTCCTCTCCAACGCGATCAAATTCACCGCCCGCGACGGGCACGTCGGTGTGCGGTGCGAGGCGAGCGCCGCGACGGTGAGTGTCCACGTCACCGATTCCGGTACGGGCATCCCATCCAATAAGCTGGCGGCGATCTTCGAGCCGTTCATTCAGCTCGACCGCAGCCTCTCCTCCTCGCACGAGGGCACCGGGCTCGGCCTGTCGATCAGCCGTGACCTGGCGCGCGCGATGGGCGGCGACCTCACGGTCGAGAGCGCGGTGGGCGCGGGCTCCACGTTCACGCTCAGCCTGCCGCGCGCGTAGGCGCGGGCGACGGGGCCACAGCAGCCCCGCACCGCCGCGCGTAATTTGGACGAGACCCTCGTCGACCCCTTCCCGCTGCCGTCGGATTTCCTCATGCGCCGAAAGCTCATCGCGCTCCTCGCACCCGTCATGTTGCTCGCCACGCGCGCGGCCGCCGCGCAGAGTTTTCCCTCCGACGATCCTGTGATCAAGCGCATCTGGTCGCTCGGGATGGACAGCTCGCAAGCACAGCATCTCTCGCAGGTGCTGTTCGACTCGATCGGTCCGCGCCTGACGGGCTCACCCGATGCGAAGCGCGGCAACGACTGGCTCGTACAGACGTACAAGTCGTGGGGGATCGACGCGAAGAACGAGCAGTTCGGCACGTGGCGCGGCTGGCGGCGCGGCCACTCGCACATCGACCTCGTCGCGCCTCGCGAGCGATCGCTCGAGGGAACGATGCTCGGCTATAGCCCGGGCACTCGGAAGCGGGACGTGACCGCGTCCACGATCATTCTGCCGCGCTTTCCCGACAGCTCAGCGTTCGTGCAGTGGCTTCCCAGCGCGAAGGGAAAACTCGTACTCGTATCGGCACCGCAGCCGACGTGCCGTCCGCGCGACGATTGGCAGCAGAACGCGACGCCGGCGAGCAAGGCGCGCATGGACACGCTGCGCGATTCGCTACGCACGGAGTGGGGAAGCCGCAACGTGCGCGGCACCGGCTACAGCCTGGCGATCGGCACCGGCGAGCTCGGCGTGCGACTCGATCAGGCCGGCGTCGCCGGCGTGATCACGTCGCGTCCCAAAGACGCGTGGGGGACGATTGAGATCTTCGAGACGTACAACACCAAGTCGCCCGCGCTCGCGCTGAGCTGTGAGGACTACGGCCTCGTCTTCCGTCTCACGGAGAACGGCCAGCATCCGAAGATCAAGATGAACCTCGACGGCGAGCTGCTCGGCGAGCGTCCGGTCTTCAATACGGTCGCGCGTATGACGGGAAGCGAGAAGCCGGACGAGTACGTGATGCTGTCGGCGCACTTCGACTCGTGGGACGGATCGTCCGGCGCCACGGATAACGGCACGGGGACGATCACGATGCTGGAGGCGATGCGCATCCTGAAGCAGGTCTATCCGCATCCGAAGCGCACGATCCTCGTCGGCCACTGGGCCGGGGAAGAGGAGGGTGAGGTCGGCTCGAAGGCGTTCACCGAGGATCATGCGGACGTGTTGAAGGGACTGCAGGCGTTATTCAACCAGGATAACGGCACCGGCCGCGTGGTGCGGATGGGCGGTGGCGGACTGCCCAACGCCGCCGAGCACATCACGCAATGGCTCGACAAGATTCCAACGGAGCTCAAGACGCAGGTGAGCTTCGCGGGCCCCGGATTTCCCGCGGGCGGCGGCAGCGACGACTTCGCGTTCGCCTGCTCCGGCGCGCCGGCGTTCGGCCTCGGCGCGCTCGGCTGGGACTACGGCAACTACACGTGGCACACGAACCGGGACACGTACGACAAGATCGTCTTCGACGACCTCAAGTCGAACGCGACGCTGACGGCGATGCTCGCGTATCTGGCGAGCGAGGACCCCTCGCAGATCACGCGCGAGCGTGTGGACCTCGCCGCGCTCGCCGCGGCGCGCGCGGCGCAAGCCCCGCCGCCCACTACCGGCGCCGGTGGCGGTCGCCAGTTTCGCGGACCGACGACCTGGCCCAGTTGCGTGAAAGCGGCGCGTACGACGGAGCCGCGTCTCAAGTGACGAAACGTAAAACGTGGGGACGTAAGCGCCGTTCCGGCCTCGAATGGCGGATCGGGAAAGGAAAACGAAAGCGCCGGTCGAGAATCTCGATCGGCGCTTTCGTTTTTATGTCTCACGTTTTCGCAGCTACACGTATCTCGTGATCCGATCCACGCCGTGCCGGTGGTGCTCAAAGCCCGTCTCGGCGCCCTTGCCGATGGCGATGATGGCCGGGATGCGGACGTTGTGGGGCAGGCCAAGGAGCGTCTTCACGGCGCCGGGGTCGAAGCCGAGCATTGGCGACGTCTGGTAGCCGTGCGACTCGGCGGCGAGGAGGAGGTAGCCGAGGGCGATGTTCCCCTGGCCGACGCCCCACGCCTCGCGCTCGTCGGTGCTCTGCGCCTCGAACGGCTTGAGGATGGAGGCGCGCGTACTGGTGCGGGCGGCGTCGTCCATGCCGGGGTGGATCACTTCGTCCACCGTCTCTAGCGCGTCGGCCATGTCCGTGTAGAGGACGATCGCGGCGGGCGCGGCGGTAACCTGGCGCTGGTTGAACGCCGCGGCGGCGAGCCGCGCTTTGACGGCGACGTCCTCGACGACGACGAAGCGCCACGGCTGCACGTTGAACGCCGACGGCGCGAGGGCGACGGTCTCGAGGATGGCATCGAGGTCGGCGCGCGGGATCGGCTCAGGACGGAATGCGCGAATGGAGCGGCGCTGGGCGGCGGCATCGCGAACGGTGAGAAGGTCGGTGGTCGTGGCGGCAATCATCGTCTGGCTCCGGATAGGCTGTGCTTACTGTATACAAGTAACTATACTTTAGTGAGCACCTAGCGTCAAGTGGTGCCGCCCCCTACCGTGTCCGTCATGGCCGTCTCGCCTTCGCTGTGCACCCGATTCCACCAGGCCGTCGAGTTGATCGGCCGGCGCTGGAGCGGCGCGATCATCTTCGTGCTGCTGCAGGGCCGCACCCGCTTCGCTGGCATCCGCGCCTGCATCCCCGACATCACCGACCGCATGCTGTCCGAGCGGCTCCAGGAGTTGGAGGCCGAGGGGATCGTCGAGCGCACCGTGATTGCCGAGACGCCGGTGCGCGTCGAGTACGCGCTGACGAAAAAGGGGCGCGCCCTGGCGGCCCCGATCGGTGCCCTGGGGGACTGGGCGCACACCTGGATTCCGGCTCCCGCTCCGGATGCCGCGTCCCTCGCCAAGGCTAAAAAGAAAGGGCGAGGGGCTAGGCGCTAAGCGCGTCCACGTCTCTCCGCTTGACTTCGACAGCCGCTCGCCGGAGCCACCGGCGCTCTCTCTGCATGCGGGAACGCGCGATCGCCGGCTCACACCGCCACTTTCCCTCAAACACTGATGGGGACTGGACAATCCGGCCCCCCGATGCCATAGTCCCATCAAACTCTAAGGGGAGTGCGCGTGGCGGCGGAACTGGACCTGCTGAAGGGGACGCTGGACTTGCTGATTCTCAAGACACTCACCTGGGGCCCGATGCACGGCTACGCCGTCGCCGCTTGGGTGCGTGCCACCACCGACGACGATCTCCACATCGAAGAAGGGGCGCTCTACACGGCGCTCCATCGCATGGAGAGCCGCGGCTGGATCGGCGCCGAGTGGGGGGTGTCGGAGAACAACCGCAAGGCAAAGTTCTATCAGCTGACGACGCTCGGCCGGAAGCAGCTACGCACGAGCGCCGCGCTCTGGGCCCGCTATGCGCAGGCCGTCTTCAAAGTGCTCCAGACAACCTGAGGAGCGGACCGATGACTCTCATCCCGCGCTTCCGCCGCTTCTTTTCACTCGACCGGGGCGCCGCCGACGTGGAGCGCATGGTGGACGACGAGCTGCGCTTCCACTTCGACATGACGGTAAAGGACCTGATCGCGCGCGGTATGGGCGCGGCCGATGCGCGTCGCGAAGCCGAGCGGCGGTTCGGCGATGTCGAGCGCACGCGCGATGGGCTCGAGCGCATCGACCACGAGCGTATCGCCCGTACGCGGCGACTCGAGTGGTTAAGCGGCGTCGGTCAGGACCTGCGCTACGCGGCGCGCGGTCTCCGTCTCACGCCGGCGTTCGCCGCCGGTGTGGTGCTCACGCTCGGTCTCGGCATCGGCGCCAACGCGACGATGTTCGGCATCGTCGATCAGCTGCTCTTTCGGCCACCGGCGTACCTGGCGGATGCCGGCCGCGTGCACCGCATTTACCTCACGCGCACGTTCGACGGCAAGGAGACGGCGCACGGCAACTTCGAATACCGGCGCTACCTGGACTTGGTCAGTGGCACGACGTCATTTTCCGACGCGGCCGGCTTCTGGAACGCGACGTTCGCCGTGGGCACGGGTGAGCAGTCGGCCGAGATGCTGATTGGCGCCGTGACCGGAACGTTTTGGCACATCTTCACGGCCCGCCCTGTCATCGGCCGCTTCTTCACGCCGGACGAAGATCGCACGCCCGATGGCGCCTCCGTCGCGGTGCTCGGCTACGGCTTCTGGCAGACGAAGTTCGGCGGACGCTCCGATGCGCTCGGCTCCCAACTGCGCATCGGGTCGCGCGCGTACACGATCATCGGTGTCGCACCGGAGGGATTCTTCGGCACGGCGCCGACGCCGCCCGCCGCTTTCGTGCCGATCACCGGGATCGGGGCGGCGATCAGTCCGCGTACGCCGTCGAGCTATTTTACCAAGTACAACATGCGCTGGATGGAGATGGTGATGCGCCGGAAGCCGGGCGTCAGCATCGCCGCAGCCACGGCCGATCTCGACAAGGCGTATCTCCGGAGTTACGAGCAGCAACGGGCCGAGCAGCCGCAAACGCCGCCGAGCGCGGTGACGCGTCCCCACGCGATCGTCGCGTCGATTCTGCGCGAGCGCGGTCCGCGACAGGGGAAGGACTCGAAGATCGCAACGTGGCTCATCGCCGTCTCGGCGATCGTGCTCATCATCGCCTGCGCCAACGTCGGCAACCTGTTGTTGGCGCGCGCACTGCGTCGGCGTCGCGAGATCGCCGTGCGCCTCGCCCTCGGGATCAGCCGCCGCCGGCTGCTGGCGCAGCTGTTGACGGAGAGCGTACTGCTCGCGCTCCTCGGCGGCCTGGCCGGTGTCGCGCTCGCGCAGTGGGGTGGCGGCGTGCTGCGAACGATGCTCCTCCCTGGAGTGACCTGGACGAGTACCTTGGCGGACTCGCGCGTGCTCGCGTTCACCGCGGTGGTCGCGCTCGTGGCGGGCCTGCTCACCGGACTCGCGCCGGCGATGCAAGCCGGGCGCTCCGATGTCGCGGCGGCGCTCAAGGCGGGCGTGCGAGAAGGCACATACCATCACTCGCGGCTGCGGTCGGGACTGCTGGTGCTGCAGGGCGCGCTTTCGGTCGTCTTGCTCGTCGGCGCCGGTCTCTTCGTGCGCAGCCTGCACAACGTCCGTTCGCTCCGGCTCGGCTACGACGCCGATCGCGTGCTCTTCGTGAACAGCGAGTTGCGCGGGACGAAGCTCGCGCCGGCCGAGCGCATCGCCCTGACCCGGCAACTCGCCGAGCAAGGGCGGGCGATGCCGACCGTCGCCGGCGTGTCGCTCGTCGCGACCGTGCCGTTCTACATGACGAACGTCGAGGACTTGTTCGTTGCCGGCATCGACTCGGTGAGCAAGCTCGGCACGTTCGAGCTCCAGTCGGTGTCGCCGGAATATTTCGCGACGGCGGGGACGCGGATTCTGCGCGGACGCGGCATCGGCAGCGAGGATCGCGAGCACGCGCCCCTGACGATGGTCGTCAGCCAATCGATGGCGAAGCGTCTCTGGCCGGGACGCGAGGCGCTCGGGCAATGCGTCAAGGTCGGCGCCGACACGGTGCCGTGCACGACCGTCGTCGGCGTTGCCGAGGACATCAAGAGCGGCACTCTCGCCGACGACCCGGGCTACTACTACTACCTGTCGATCGAGCAGTACGGTTTGGAGCACGCGGCGCTCTTCGTGCGCACGCGCGGCGAGGCGGCGGCGCAGGTGGAGACGGTGCGGCGCGCGCTGCAGCACTCGATGCCCGGCGACGCGTACGTGACCGTGGTGTCGCTCGACGGCCTCGTCGACCCGGAGCGGCGGCCGTTCCAGCTCGGCGCGACCATGTTCGCGGTCTTTGGCGCGCTCGCGCTTCTCGTCGCCGCGGTTGGACTCTACAGCGTGATCGCCTACAACGTCGCGCAGCGCATGCACGAGATGGGCGTGCGCGTCGCGCTCGGCGCCCGATCGTCGGACGTGATTCGCCTCGTCGTCAGCGACGCCATGCGCTTGACGATCATCGCCGTCGTCATTGGCAGCGCGGCCGCGCTCGCCGCGGGACGCTGGGTGGCCCCCCTCTTGTACAACACATCGCCGAAGGATCCGGCCATCTTCGGTGGCGTGGTTGCGACGCTGCTCGGGATCGCGGTGGTGGCGAGCATCTTCCCTGCGGTGCGGGCCGCGCGTGTCGATCCGAGTGTCGCGCTGCGATCCGACTGAATCGCAGGTGACCACGGGGCCGCACGCCGCCGAGAATCGCCCGCTCTAGCGAGTCGTGTGGCGAGCGTCGGCAGGTCGCCTAGTGGTGTGAGGCGTTAGTCCGTTGCCAGTATCGCGCAATGGACGCGCGGATCTCGTCGGCGGTCTTCGTCTTGACGAATGGCTTCGCGTCCGCATTGCTGGTGGCGATGCCGGTCTTGATCGCCTGCTCCAGGACGCGCGTGCTGCAGAACGCCCCGCGGGCGAGTCGGCTCGACCTTCTATCACCCAGATGCGGCTTCCGGGATACCGCCGCGGGCTTGCTGGGGCTCACCGGCGGCGCTCAGAACGCAGCCGTTGTGTCGGAATCTGGCTGAATCGTGCTAACGCTACTCTGCCTCATCTTGTGG
>JBDUCS010000095.1:0-11936 GCA_040003335.1 Gemmatimonadaceae bacterium
ACGAGGGTGAAGATCGCATCGGCACCCCACTCCATCTTGTCCGTCGAGCGGCACCGCGGCTGCGAGCCGCCGCCCCACTCATCGGAGAAGAGAATCTTCGAGCCGTCGTTGGCGAAGGTCGCCGAGTGCCAGAAGGACATGTTCGAATCCGCGACGGCGGCGATGCGTCGCGGGTGCGCGACGTCGTGGATGTCGAGGAGTAACCCGTAGCCGCCGCACGCGCCGCCGGCGTACCCGAGTCCCGGATAGGCCGTGATGTCGTGGCACTGCGTCGGGCCGCGGCCCGAACCGGCCGGCGGACCCGGCGGTCGGGCGGGCGCGTTGGCGCCCCGGGCCGCTCGCGCCGCCGCGGCGAGCTGTTGGTCCGACTGCGTCTCGGCGTGACGCGCCACCGCCGAGAGATTCTCGAAGATGCGCGGCGAGCTCACGATCGCTGCCTGATCGGGATGCGCGAGGGGCACCTTGATCACTTCGATGCGGAAGAGCGCGCTATTCGGATCTTGATCCGGAGCGGCGCCGGAACAGCCCGGCAGCTCGCTCGGCGAGCGCACCTGCGACGAGCCCGAGATGTAGACGTAGACGTTCTCATTGTCGTTCGGGTCGTGCACCACCGTGTGCGTGTGCGACCCGCGGCACGTCTGCACGTTGCCGACGTACTTCGGGTGCGCGATGTCGCTGATCTCGAACACGCGGATGCCGCGCAAGCGATCCTGGCTCACCGAGTCCAGCACGCCCTGCATGCCGCAGTCGAGTCGGCCGCTCGTTGCTTCGCCGGAGACGAACATCAGATTCTTGTAGACCGAGACGTCGCTCTGCGAGCCGGGGCAGACGTACGCGTCCTTCAGCGTTGGCTTGTTGGGGTTGGAGATATCCCAGACCTGATAGCCACTGTAGTTGCCCTGGATGGCGTAGTTGCCGCTGAACGCGAGATCGGAGTTGACGAGCCGGCGGTCACCCGGGGTGGACGCGTTCATGAACTTGTCGGACGGCGGCGTCTTGGAGACGACGCGGAGGTTCCAGATCGCTTCCTGTGCGTTGAACCACCCGGCGCCCAGTCCGACGCGCGGATCGGGACTCGGCGGCGACATCGACATGTCGCGCGCGGCCGGCGCGCCGCCCGACGACGACGACATCGAGGCGCAGGCGGCCGAGGCCAGCACGAGCGCGCCGAGGAAGAGAGTCACGATCGGCTCGGCGGTCCGCCGCGCGCGCCGATGCGGACGCGACGATTCGGGTGTCATGTCATCATCCATGGAAAGAGACGGGAAAGGTCAGCGTTGGGCGTCCGCGAGCTTTCGCACAGCCGCGGCCATCCACTGCACACGCGTACCGTCGGCGGCGGTCTGGACGTCACCGTCCAGTTGCGCGGCCAACTGCGTGAGCGCCGTACCCCGCGCCGGCCCGCTCATCTGCTCGGCGCCGTCGAGCGCGCGGGCGATCGCTGTCGACCGCTCGCGCGCCAACCCGTTGTTCCGCACGAGCTGGTCGAGATACGCACGCGGCACGGAAAAGCTCGCGGGCCACACGAATTGCGGTTGCCCCTGGATGTTCATCCAGTCGGCGTGCACCAACTTGGCCGCGTCGATCTCGTTCTGCGAGAGAAACGCGCTCGGCTTGAGCTCGAACACATCCATGCCGCGCGCGATCTCGGAGCCGACGATGTAGCCGTTGTACCAGTACGCCGACCAGTAGCCGGCGTCGACGAACTTCGTCGCGTCCATCGGACCGCGGTCGAAGTACGCGATCTCCCGCGGGTGCGCGGGATCGGTGAACTCGAACACATCGATGCCGCCCTGGTACCACGACTGCACCATGATGTCGCGGCCCGGGATCGGAATCAGCGACCCGTTGTGCGCCACGCAATTCTCGAATGACGTCTGCGGCGCGGGCATCTTGAAGTAACTCTGGAAGGTCATCTTTCCGTCGACGAGCGTGTAGATCGCGTCGGCGCCCCACTTCATGCTGTCCGTCGCGCGACAGCGCGGCTGCGACCCGCCGCCCCATTCGTCGCTGAAGAGAATCTTCGAGCCGTCGTTGTTGAACGTCACCGAGTGCCAAGCGGCGAAGTTCGTGTCCGCGACCGCGCTGATTCTGCGTGGGTGCGCCGGATCGCGAATGTCCAACAGGATGCCGTACCCGCCGCATGCGCCGCCGGCGAGCCCGATCGCGGGATACGCGGTGATGTCGTGGCATTGCGTCGGTCCCAGCCCGGCGCCGGGCCGCGGCCCCCGGGGAATTTGCCCCGCGGCGGTTGCGGCCGCGATCATCGCCGCGGTCTGCGCCGAATCCGCCGCCGTCTCACCATGGCGCGTCGCCGCGGACAGGTCGTTGAAGACGCGCGGCGAGCTCACGATCGCCGACTGCTCGGGGTGCGCCAGCGGAACCTTGATCACCTCGAGACGGAAGAGCGCCGTATTCGGATCCTGACTCATGTTCGTTCCGCCCGAGCAGCCCGCGAGCTCGTTCGGCGACCGGACGGTGGAGGAGCCCGAGACGTAGATGTAGATGTTCGCATCGTCGCGCGGGTCGGTGACCAGCGTATTCGTGTGCGAGCCGCGGCACGTCTGCACCGTGACGACCGACTTCGGGTGTGCGATATCGCTGATGTCGAAGATGCGGATGCCGCGCGCCCGCGCGTTGCTGACCGTGTCCTGCACCCCTTCCATGCCGCAGTCGACGCGGCCGCTCACGGCCTCCGCCGAGACGAACATCAAGTTCTTGTACACCGATACGTCGCTCTGCGAGCCCGGACAGACGAACGCCGTGCGCAGCGTGGGCCGGGTCACGTTCGAGATGTCCCACACCTGGTAGCCGCTGTAGTTGCCCTGAATGACGTAGTTGCCGAGGAATGCCAGATCCGAGTTCACGAGCCGGCGGTCACCCGGCGTCGAGAGATTCAGAAATTTTTCCGATGGCGGCGTCTTGGATACGATGCCGAGGTTCCAGATCGCTTCGGCAGCGTTGAACCAACCGGCGCCGAGGCCGACCCGCGGATCGGGACTGGGCGCCGAAGGCGACATGACGCGCACGGCGGGTGCGACGGTGCCGCTCGACGCCGTCGACGTTGTCGACGTTGTCGAAGCGCAGGCGGCGGACGAGAGGACGAGGGCCATGAGCGCGAGCGAGACGCGCCGAGTAACGCGCCGCGGTGCGCCCGCTACGGAGAACGACGATTCGTGTCTTGTCATTGGGACGACCCCTGGCCGCGAGCGGCTAGCATCGTGAGCATGCGGTCGATCTCGGAGCTCTGATCAGCGCCAACATCCGAGGCGAACTTGAAGATCGTGTCGTCCTGCGCCGCGCCCTGCGACCCGAACAGTTGGTCCACCATCGTCAATGCGCCTTGATGATGCTGGATCATGAACTTCAAAAACAGCTTGTCGAACTCGGTGCCCTTCGCGCTCTGGAGCTGCGTCATCTGCTGGGGCGTCAGCATGCCGGGCATCATCGTCATTCCGGGCATGTCCATCCCCGCGTGCTCGCCGCGCACATCCGCATCCGGCACCGTCTGATGCCGCTCGCGGAGCCAGCGCGACATCGAGACGATCTCGTCGCGCTGGGAGACGTCGATGCGCTCGGCGAGCACGCGGATGTCGTTGCTCGTGCTGCGGCTGGGCACCCAGCCCGCCATGACCACGGCTTGCGAGTGGTGACCGATCATTCCTTGCATGAAGTGCGCGTCGGCCGCGGTGAACGGGGGGCGGCCGCTGTCGGCTTTAGCCATTTCCGCCGGTGTGCGCGGCGCGGCGAGCCGCGCGTCCTGCGCCGCGGCCTGCCGGGTGTCGGAGCTGAACGCAGCAATGGCGACGGCGGCGAGCGCGGCCGCGGTGTGGATGCGACGAGACGTTCTATTCATCATCGGTTCCCTCTCCTGGCGGATCGAGCGCGGTGGAGCGCCGCGCTTCGTCTTAAGAACGTATTGTCCGCCTGTGGTGTTGAAACGGCAAGTGCCGCGGTGACGGACCAAAGCAGATCAACACGGCAGCCGGCCATTTGATCCCTATTGATGCCGCAGTCCGCAATCGATCGCCCCTCGTCTTTAACCATTATATAGATGTCGCCTGGGCGGGCTCCGGTCACTCGTACCTGAGAGCGACCATTGGGTCGATGCGGCTCGCCCGCAGCGCCGGGACGATGCCCGCCGCGAAAGCGACGAGCGACAGGGCCACTACCGCGGTCGCGAGCACGGCGGGGTCGTTGCCCTGCATCTCGAACAGCAACGATTTCGCCGCTCGGGACAGCACGAGCGCGCCGGCGATGCCGAAGACGCCGCCGATGAGCGTCATCAGGCCCACCTGGCGCAGTACCATGCCGCGCACCGAGCTGCCGTTCGCGCCGAGCGCCATCCGCACGCCGATCTCACGCGTGCGCTGGGCCACGGAGTATGCGAGCACGCCGTACAATCCGACGGCGGCTAATACCGTCGCCAGGATCGCGAACGCCGCGGAGAGCGTCGAGACGAGGCGGTCGACCGAGACGTTCTCGCGCGCTTGCTGCGGCAGCGTCTTGAGCTGCTCGATGGGCAAGTTCGGATCGAGCTTCTTCATTGCCGCGGGCACGGCGCGCAGCAGCTGTTCAGCGGGGAGCGCGCCGCGGACGTAGAACGTGTTGTTGCCCTGGCGGCCCGCTTGCCGGTATGGCGTCACGAACAGCGGCGGTATCTGGCCCTTCACCTCCGAATACTTCGCGTCCTTCGCCAACCCCACGATCACGATGTTCAGCGAGTCGTTGTCGATCGACATCCGCTTGCCGAGGACGTTGGTGCCGAGTCCGAACTTCTTGGCGAACGTCTGGTTCACGATCACCACCCGCATCGCCGTCTCGTTGTCGCTGGCCGTGAAGTCGCGCCCCGCGAGGAGGGGCACCCCCAGCACGTGGAAGTAGCTCGGGCCGACGACGCTGGTGCGCGAGCCATCATCGGTGTCGGGATCTTTGTGGAAGCCCTCGACGGAGACCCCTTGCCCCCAGTTGCTCCCCGAGAGGAGCGCCACGGTCGACGACGTCACGCCCGACACGCCAGGGATGGTCGCCAGCTCCTCCTCCACACGCGCGTAGAGCGCCCGGGTGCGCACGGTGTCGTAGCCGCTCTTCCCTGGCGAGATGCCGAACGTCACCACGTTGTCGATCTTGATTCCCAAATCCACGCGGCTGATGTTCTGGAGGCTCTTGATGAAGATTCAGCCGAGATGAGGAGCGCCATCGACAGGGCGATCTGCGCCGTGACGAGGCTCGTTCTGAAGCGCGCCGCGCCGCGGCCCCCGGTCACCTTGCCGGAGTTGTTGCGGAGGTCGGTCACGAGGTCGGGACGCGTGCTCTGCAGCGCCGGCACGATGCCGAACAGCAGTCCGGTACCCAACGAGACCGCGGCCGTGAAGACGAGCACGGGCATGCTGAGTGAGAATGCCATGGTGCGACTCGCATCGGGCGGGAGCATCGTCGTGATGCCGATGAGCGTCCAATGCGCGACGACGACGCTCGCCAGTCCGCCCAGCGCGGCGAGCAGCACCGACTCGGTCAGCACCTGCGTGATGAGCTGGCCGCGCGTGGCGCCGAGCGAGAGGCGAATCGCCATCTCCATCGCGCGCGTCGCCGCACGCGCCAGAAGGAGGTTGGCGATGTTGGCGCAGGCGATCAACAGCACGATCGCCGTGATCGAGAAGAGAAGGAGTAGCGGCACGCGGGACTCGCGGGCCATCGAGCTCTGTCCTTTGCGGCCGTCGGCGAGCGTGACCTTCTTCGCCTTGAATTTCGCCATCGTCTGCGCGCTGATCCCCTTCTGCAGGGGCACCTCGACGTCGTTGATGATCGGGACGTAGGCCGCGTTGATCGAGCGGCGCGCCTGCTCCATCGTCGCGTCCGGCTTGAGGCGGCCGAACAGGTAGACCCAATACTGGTTGCGACGCTCGAAGCCCGTCCAACCCGGGTTCATCACGGCGCGCATCGAGATCGGCACGAACACCAGCGGCCGTTCGGCCAGCGTTGTCCCGCTGAAGCCGGGTGCCGCCACGCCGACGACGGTCATCTGCTGGCCGTTGACGGTGATCTGCTTGTTGACGATCGCGGGGTCGGCGCCGAACTGCGTGTTCCAGAAGTCGTAGCCGAGCACCGCGACGTAGTGCGCGCCGATCGTCTGGTCGTCGTTCGGCGTGAGGAGCCGGCCGAGCACGGGCCGAACGCCGAGCACGGGAAAGTAGGAACCGGAGACGAACACGCCGCGGCCGTTCACCGGCGTCTGTCCCGTCATCGCGACGTTCACCCCGAAGAGAAAATGTCCGGCGATGCCGCTAAACGCCGTACTCGCCCTCTGCAAATCGCGGAACATCGGATAGCTGAACACCTCGTCGCAGCCGCCGGCGGAATTACAGGAGTTGCCGCCATTCTGCGGTCCTGGCGCCGCGAAGTTCACCAGGCGATCCGGCGCGGGCACGGGCAGCGGCTGCAGCAACATCTGGTTGAACAGCGAGTAGATCGCCGCGTTGGCGCCGATGCCGAGGGCGAGCGAGAGAATCGCGACGGTGGTGAGGAACGGCGCCCGGAACAGTGTGCGGAATGCAGTCGTGAGTCTGCGCATGAGAGAGCGGAGTTGGGGTTCGGCGGTTCGCGGACGCGGCTATCAGTGAATGGACAACCGGAAGCGCGCGGAGGTTTGTTGCCGTCGTCGCGGCTCGGCGACCATGAGCGGCCGATGATATGGTGCAGTCGCGCTCAGCAGTGACCGGCGCGCGGTGCGCCGAGGTTGTGGGGGGAAACGGTCTCTTCCTCGCCATCAGCTCGGAGGGCGCCATGCGCCTCACTCGGATTTCCGCCGCCAGCGTCTTCGTGTTGCTCGCCGCGTGCACCGACACGACATCGCCGCTCCTGCGACTGCCCACGGGCCCGTGGGGCAGCGTCGACGTCACGTTCGCGGCGGGCGCGTCGGGTGCCACGCTGACGCTCATCTGCGAATCGGGCGCGATCACGCAGCCGTTGGTCCTCGATGCGAACGGCGACTTCGCGTGGGCGGGGACGGCGCGTCCTTCCGGCAACATCATCGCGTCGGTCGATCATCCCGCGCTCTACAGCGGTCACGCAACGCGCACCAGCGTTACCGTCACGCGCACGATCACGGACGCGTCCGGCTATGCGCCGTGGACGCATACCCTCGCGTTCGGCGAGAAGCACGAGATCACGCCGTGTCCGCTGGTTGTGGCATCCGTCCCGTAGCGGCGGGAGCGGGTCTCACGAGAGCCTAACACGCGCCCGGGCGACGCTCCAATCACCGCGAGCGGTGCGGCGCTAGCTTTGGCGCGCGCCCGATGGCGCGATCGCGCTCTCCCGCTTCGAGGACCGCCGTTCATGTCGCGCATGCTCTCGCTCCGCTGGCTCTCGGCGTCACAGCTGGCGCTCGCCGGATTTCTCGCGCTCGTCCCGCTATCGCCGACTCCGGTGCCGCCGAGCCTCTACGGCGCGCTCCTGTGGCGCAACGTCGGTCCGTTCCGCGGCGGTCGCATCTCCGCCGTCAGCGGCGCCGTCGGGCGGCCGGGCGTTTTCTACGCCGGCACGCCGGCCGGCGGCGTGTGGAAGACGACGAGCGCGGGCGCGACGTGGTATCCCATCTTCGATTCGGTGAAGAACGTGTCGTCGATCGGCGCCGTCGAGGTCGCGCCGTCGGATCCGAGCGTGATCTACGTCGGCACGGGCGACTTGATCACCGGCGGCGGGATCAATGAGGGCGACGGCGTCTACAAGTCGGCCGACGCCGGCCGCAGCTGGCGGCACGTCGGACTCGACGCATCGAAGCAAATCCCATCGATCCTCGTCGATCCGCGCGATCCCGCGCTCGTGTTGGTTGCGGCGCAGGGAAACGTGCGCCAGAAGAGCGACGCGCGCGGGGTCTATCGCAGCAGCGACGGCGGCATCACGTGGGCGAAGACGCTTTACGTCGACGATGAGACGGGCATCCAGAAGCTCGCCTGGGCCTACGATCTTCCTGGCGTCGTTTTCGCGACGACGGTGCGGCACTACGTCGCGCCCGGCGCGCCGCAGCGGCGAGCGCCACAGCCCGACAGCGCTCGCACGGGGACGGCGCTATACAAGTCGACCGACGAGGGGCTGACGTGGCATGAGATTGCCGGAGGCGGCTTGCCGCGGCTGGCCGGACGCACCTCGGTCGCCGTCGCGCCGGGCACGAACGCACAGCGCGTCTTTCTCATCGGCAACTTCGGGCTCTACCGTTCGGACGACGGCGGCACGACGTGGCGCCAGATGGATGCCGCCGACAAGCGCATCGCCAACGGCCAGGGCGGTTACAACTGCGGCGTCTACGTCGACCCAAAGAATCCAGACATCGTCTACACGATCAGCACGTCGAGCTACAAGTCGGTCGACGGCGGCAACACGTTCACCGGCTTCAAGGGCGCGCCGGGTGGCGACGATCCGCAACAGCTGTGGATCGACCCCACCGATGGCCAGCGCATGCTGCTCGGTCTCGACCAGGGCGCGAGCGTCACACTGGACGGGGGCGCGGCGTGGAGCACGTGGTACAACCAGTCGACGGAGCAGGTCTACCATCTCAGCACCGACAACTCGTATCCGTACTGGATCTACGCCACACAGCAGGACGCCGGCGCCGTCGCGACGCGCAGCCGCGGCAACTTGGGCGCCATCACCCCGCTCGATTGGAAGCCGGTGCCGGGGTGGGAATGGGGGACGATCATCCCCGATCCACTCGATCCCACCGTCGTGTACGCGAGCGGCAACGGGATCGTGAAAATCACCTACCCCGACGAGCGGTGGATCAGCGTGAGTCCCGCCGCCGACCCGAGCCTGCGGGCGCGCACCACGAGCTCGCAGCCGCTGGTGTGGGCGCCGTGGAACCAGCACGAGCTGCTCGCCGGATTTCAATACCTGATGTCGACGACCGACGGCGGCGCGCACTGGACGAAGTTGGGTGGTGACCTGACGCTGCCGGCGGGCGCCCCGGCGGGCGCACCGGCGGCCGTGCCTCCCGGCGCGAACGGCGCGATCGAGACGATCTCGCCATCGAGCGTCGCCGCGGGGACGATCTGGGTGGGTACGAGCAACGGCCGCATCAAGGTGACGCGCGATCACGGCAAGACGTGGGCGGATGTGTCGGTGACGGGTCTCGAGCGGCCGGCGCTCGCGCTCGTCTCGACCGTCGAGGCATCGCACTACGATGCGGCGGCGGCGTACGTGACCATCGATGCGCACCGGAGCGGCGACAACACGCCGCACGTCTATCGCACGCGCGACTACGGCAAGAGGTGGACGCCGATCGTCGCCGGTCTCCCCGAGGAACAGACCAACGGGGCGTTCGCGCGCGTGATTCGCGAGGATCCGAAGCGCGCGGGCCTGCTGTTCACCGGCACCGAGAGCGCGATGTACGTCTCGTTCGACGACGGCGACCGGTGGCAGTCGTTGATGCTGAACCTGCCGACGACTTCGTTTCGCGACATCGCGATGCATGGGAGCGATCTCGTCGTCGGCACTTACGGCCGCGGCATCTGGATCCTCGACGACGTCTCTCTTCTTCGACAGGCGACGCCGTCGGTCGCCGGCGAGCCAGCGCATCTCTTCAAGCCGGCGGACGTGGTACGCGTGCGACGAAACGTGAATGCCGACACGCCGTATCCGCCCGAGATCCCGCACGCGCTCAACCCACCGGACGGCGTCCTCATCGACTACTCGCTCGCGTCGGCGCCGTCCGGCGGCGTGACACTCGAGGTGATCGATGCCGCCGGCAACGTGGTGCGTCATCTGTCGAGCGCGCCGATCGCACCGGTGAAGGAATCGGCGCAGCCGCCGGAGCCCAACTTCTGGATCGCGACGCCGATGCCGATGTCCGTCAACGCGGGTGGCAATCGCGTCAATTGGGATCTTCGCTATGACGCGCCACCGGCGTTCGCGCATACGTACGAGATCAACGCCAATCCCGGCTTGACGCCGCCGTCGCCCGACGGCGTGCTCGCCCTGCCCGGCACGTACACGCTCAAGCTCATGGTGGACGGCGCGGCGCACACCCAGCGCGTGACGGTGCACCCTGATCCGCGCGCCCGCATTGCGACCACCGCACTCGTGGCGCAGCACGCGCTCCTGATGCGTCTCGATCGCGGACTGCGCTCGGCGTGGGACGGCTACCGGCAGGCGAACGCGCTACGCGCCGAGGCCGCGACGGCGATTGGCGGGGACACGGCGCGAGACGTCGCCGCCGCGGGGGCGAGCCTCGACTCGCTGCTCGCCGGCGTGGCCGGCACTCCCGGCGGCGGCAATCGCTTCCGCGGTCCGGGTGCGGCGGCGTCGCCGCCGACGTTCGTTCAGGTGAGCGCCGACCTGGTAAACCAGCTCAACGCGCAAGACAACGGCGACGTCGCTCCCACCGCGGCGATGATCGCCGCGGCGACGAAGGCCTGCACCGACTTGGGGGCGGCGCAGGCCAGCCTGAATGCGATCGCGGTCAAGAACTTCGCGGACGTCAACGCCGCGCTGCAGCGGCATGGGCATCCGATCCTCTCCAAGCCGATCTCATCGCGGTCGCAGCCGGGATGCTGACCCGCCTGACGTCAGGTCCCATCCCTTCCCCGGAATTTCCCTCATGAGCTGGCTCTCCCTCCGCCACTCATGTCTCCTCGTCGCGCTGGCCGCTTGCCTGGCCTGCGCGCAGACGTCGGGCAGCGGCGCATGGCCGTCGAGCGCGGGCGATCGTCCGCGCGGCACGGTCGTCGTCAGCAACATGAACGACAACACAGCGAGCATTCTCGACGCGGGCACCGGCCGAACGCTGGCGACGATTGCGACGGGCGAGGGACCCCACGAAGTCGCCGTCTCGCATGACGGGCGCTGGGCGCTGGTCAGCAACTACGGCGTGCGCGGCAAGCCCGGGAACACACTGACCGTGATCGACGTCGCCAACCGCACCGTCGTCCGCACGATCGATCTTGGCCAACACCAGCGGCCGCACGGCATGGCCTTCTTCCCCGGCGACACGGTCGTGGCCGTGACGGCGCAGGCGAGCAACGCGGTGCTCCTCGTCGACCCGCGCACGGGACGCGTCACGGACACGATGCCGAGTCTCGGACGCGGCACGCACATGCTCGCGCTGTCGGCGAGCGGTCGTCATCTCATCACCGGCAACATCGGCGACGCGACGATCACCCTGCTGTCGCCGGGGAGCGCGCGCGCCGGTACGCTGATCACGGTCGCGGCGCAGCCCGAGGGAGTGACGATCTCGCCTGACGGCGCGACGGCCTGGGCGGGGAGCAACAAGGACAGCATCGTCGTCGTCGTCGACCTCGGCGCGGGCCGCGTCGTGGATACACTGCGCGCGTTCGGCATGCCGTATCGCCTCGCCATCTCGCCCGACGGCCGGCGCGCGGTGATCACGGATCCCGTGAAGGGCGAGGTCCGCATCTTCGACGCGGCGACGCGCCGGCAGCTGTTCCGTATATCGGTTCCGCGCGACAGCATCGTCGCCACCGCCGAGGTGCCGGGCTCGCCGTCACCGGAAGGCGTCACGATCTCGGCGGACAGCCGCTGGGCCTTCGTGACGCTGCAGGGGCGCAACCGCCTGGCGACGATCGACCTGGCGCGCGGGACGATCGTTGCCTTGGCGCCGATCGGTACCTGGTCGGACGGTGTCGGCTATTCCCCGCTCGTCGCGCCCCGTCCGTGACGGGAGGGCGCACCGATGCGGCACGGATGCCAGTCGATGCTCCTGTTGACTGTCACCTCTTGACAATCAAGAGGTAGGTTTGCTATCGTCGGCCGTACCCCGTCGCGGGAGCGGTCGTTGGACGAGACGAACACCGACGTCATTCAGGGCACGCTCGATTTATTGATCCTCAAGACGCTCAGCCTCCAGCCGATGCACGGCTTCGGGATCGCGCGCCGCGTCGAGCAGATCTCGCGCGGGGTCTTCAAGGTGAACCCCGGCTCGCTCC
>JBDUCS010000096.1:0-11897 GCA_040003335.1 Gemmatimonadaceae bacterium
CCGATCACCGATCACCGATCACCGATCACCGATCACCGATCACCGATCACCGCGCGCAGCGCGGCGAGCGCGCGCGGTTACAGCGCCCGCTCGCCGCTCGTCCCGAAGATGCCGCCATGTCCCTTCCCTACACCGTGTCCAAGCTCGCCAACGCCGTCGCCGGTGCGGACGCGCTCGACGTGCTACGCTCGGGCGTCATCGTCATCAATGAGCGCCGCGGCGTCGTGCGTTGGAACCGCGCGATGCGCGACCTCACCGGGATCTCCGCCAGTGACGCGCTCGGGCGCGACCTGTGGGCCTGCCTCCCCACCCTCGAGGGATCGAGCTCGCGCGCCGCGATCGTCGGCGCGATCGCCGAGCGACAGAACGGCGCCTGCACCTGCAACATCCCGGGACCAGCCGGCGAGCCGGTGCTCACCCTCCTCTCGGCCCATCCGATGGGCGACGATCTCACCGTGCTCGAGCTCGAGCCGGCGACGCCGCTCATCGACGCCGTCGTCGACCGCGCGATCACGCAGCGTGCCGAGAGCGAGGCGCTGACCCAGGTCGCGCGCGCCCTGGCCAGCGCGGGGACGAACCTCGACCAATCGCTCACGCTCCTCGCCGAGCAGACGCGCGGGCTCCTCGACGCCGAGGGCGTCTGCATCGCGCTCCTCGAGCCCGACCAATTCCGCATCGCGGTCGCCGTCGGCTCGCTCGCGCCCGGCGGCGGAACGTACTCGCGCACCGAGCCCACGCTCAGCCGGCGCGCGATCACCGAGCGTCGCGTCGTCATCTCCAACGATCTCGCCGCCGATGCGATCGTCCCGATGTCGTACCGCTTGCTCGGCATCCGACAGATCGCCGTCGCGCCGATGACGGTCGAGGACGAGGTCGTCGGCGTGCTCGTCGCCGTGGAGAGCGCCCGCGGCGCCTTCGCGCCCGGCGACGGCAGCCTCCTCCAACGGCTCGCCGATCACGGCGCCCTCGCCGTGCGCAACGGCCAGCTCTTCCAGCGCGCCGAGCAGAGCGCGCGCGAGGCGCGCGCGCTCGGCGAGATCGTGCAGCGCATCAACCAGTCGCTCGAGGTCGACCGCGTCTTCGCCCTCATCGCGCGCCACGCCGCCGAGCTACTGCACGGACGCGGCGCGCGCTTGGCGATGCTCGATGGCGATGAGCTCGTGCTCGCGGCATGCGTCGGCGAGGCGGCGAAAGAAGAAGGGATGCGCCTCGCGCTCGACCAGACGTTCACCGGCCACTGCATCCGCACCGGGCGGCCGGCGCACGTCTCCGACCTCCGCTCAAGCTCCGAGCTTTGGACGTGGACCGCCGAGCAGACGTACGGCGGCCGGCGCAACGCCGTCGCCGCTCCGCTCCGCGTCGGCGACCGCACCATCGGCTCGATCTCCGTTTTCGGCAACGACGCGCGCGACTTCGACGAGCACGACGAGACCCTGCTCATGGCGCTCGCCAACCACGCCGCCGTGGCGATCGAGAACGCGCGCCTCTATCGCGCCTCCGTGCGCACCATGCGGCACGCGAACATCCTCGCGACGTCGGCGCGCAGCCTCGCGCTCAACGTCACGCCGCGCGCGATGTACGCCGACATCGGCCGCGTCGCGCGCACCTCCCTGCGCGCCGACGGCGTCGCGCTGTACCTCGCCGACAACGCCACCGGTCACGTCGAGTGCACGCACTCCGAAGGCGCCGGCGCCGGAGCCCTGTCGCTCACGCTCCCGACGTTTTGGGAGAGCCTCGGCGGCGCCGTCGTCCGCGCGGGCATCGCCGAGTTTCGCGCCGACATCCGCGAGTTCATCGACGAGCCGGTCATGCAGGCGCTCGTCGTGGACAACGTGGCGTCGATCGCCGCGCTCCCGCTACACGTCGAAGGCCGCCCGCGCGGGCTGCTCGTGCTCCGTTTTCTGTCGGTCCAGAAGTTCGAGGCGGAGCAGCGCCAGCTGCTCGCGGACTTCAGCACGCACGCCGCGGTCGCGCTCCGCAACGCGCTCCTCTTCGCCGACCTCGAGCGCCGCGCCGGACGCCTCGCCGCCGTCGCGCAAGTGCAACAGGCGATCTCCGCCGCCGTCTCGCTCGACCAGGTCTACACCGAGATCTACAAGGCCGTCGCCTCCGTCGTCGACGCGCCCTGCTTCGCGCTGTTGCGCCTCGACGCGACCGAGCGCCTTTTCGTTCCCGAGCAGATGGTGAGCGACGGCGTCACCATGCCGTGCGCCGGATTGTCGCCGATGCCGCTGGGCGATGGCGCCACGAGCCAGGCGTTCCGCACCGGCGAGCCGAACATCGCCGCCCGGTCGTCGCGCGGCTGGACCGGCCAGGCATACGAGATGGGGGCGAGCGGTCAGCGCCAGATCGCCGTCGTCCTCACCGCGCCGATCGTCCACGGCGAGCGCGTCCTCGGTGTGATCCAGGCGCAATCGTACAAGCACGACGCGTACAATTGGGACGACGTCGACCTCACCATGCTCATCGCGCGGCAAGCGGGCTCGGCGATCACCAACGCGCTCGCCTTCGAGGCGGAGCGGCGCCAGCGGCAGCAGGCCGAAGCCGCGGCCGACGTCGCCCGCGCCGCGCTGCAGGCGCACGACGTCGCCCCGGTCGCCCGGCGGCTCCTCAGCGTCATCGAGACCGTCGTGCGCTCGGCCGGGAGCGCGCTCGCGGTCGTCGACGCGACGAGCACGTCGCTCCGCATCGTGGCGACGCGCGGCTGCGCCGACGAGCGGCTCGGGGCCAGTGAGTCGATTCCGCCGTCCGCGGGCCTCAGCGCCGACGCGGCGGCGGCGGCGGTTGGCGAGGTCGCGGCCCGGCTGGCGACACATGGCGGCTCGCACGCCCCCGACGCCATCGTGCCGCTCGCCTCCGGCAACCGGGTGCTCGGCGCGCTCGTCGTCTGCGGCCGCATGGACGGCAACCGCGCCGAGCCGTTCACCGAGGAGGAGCACGACGCGCTCACGCGCCTCGCCGCGCCGATCGCCCTCGCCTTCGACACGATTCTTCTGCGCGAGGACGAGCGCCGCCAGCAGGCGCGCCAGCGCATGATGGCCACCGCGCTCGAGACGCTCGACCAGCCGGTGTTCGTCTACGACACGCACGGCACGATCGTCTACGCCAACGGCGCCGCGACGCGCGAGTTCCAGTTCGACGACCTCGAGATGATCGGGCTCGACGCGCAGCAGACGATGGTCGAGGCCCTCTCACCCGCGGAGACGCGGCGCATCATGCAGTTCCTCCTCCGCGACGGCGCGTGGAGCGGCGAGCGTCTCGCCAAAAGGAAGGACGGATCGGAGTTCCCGGGGTCGGTGATGGTGAGCGCGATCCGCGACCCCAACGCCAATCTGGTCGGCGCGGTCGGTATCGTGCGCAACCTCACCGAGGAGCGGCGCGTTGCCGAGCAGCTCCGGCAGTCGGAGAAGCTGGCGGCGCTCGGCGAGCTCGTCGCCGGCGTCGCTCACGAGGTGAACAATCCCCTCACCGGCATCTCCGCGCTCGCCCAGCTCCTGCAGGATGACGATCTCGTCGCCGAGCAGAAGGAGTCGGTGCGGCTGATCAAGCGCGAGGCCGACCGGGCCGTCGCTGTGATTCGCGATCTTTTGACCTTCGCCCGCAAGACCGGTCCGCGTACCGTCTCGATCGACATCAACGACCTGATCGAGCAGACGCTACGGCTGCGGAACTATGGCCTCCGGACCGCGGGCGTGACGGTAGCCCTCACCCTTGCGTCGAATCTATGGAGAGTTCGGGGAGACGACCGCCAACTCCAGCAAGTGCTCCTCAACCTGGTGGTGAACGCCGAGCACGCGATGAACGGCACGGCGACACGACGGCTCATCATCCGCACGCGAAATGAGTTCGATCGCGTGGTGGTGGAGGTGAGCGATACCGGGTCCGGAATGTCGCAGGACGTACAGCAGCGCATATTCGAGCCGTTCTTCACGACCAAGCCCGAGGGCAAGGGTACCGGCCTGGGGTTGAGCGTGAGTTACGGCATCGTGCAGACCCACGGCGGAACGCTCACCGTTCGCTCCAGTGCTGGCGCGGGCGCGACGTTCCGTGTCTCCCTTCCGGCCGAGCGCCCCGAGCACTCGTCCGCAAGCCAACCGCAGCCAACCGATCTTTGAACGTAACGAATTCCGTGGCCCCTTTGCCGACTCCCCAGAGCTCATTCACCGTCCACCGCGGCGGCCAGCCCCGTGAGACGCGAATCCTCATCGTCGACGACGAAGAGACCATCCGAGTCGCGCTCGGCAAGTTCTTCAAGAGCCGCGGCTATGAGGTGGAGGCCGCCGACGCCGGCGCGCTCGCGATCGAGCGGCTGCGCGCCGAGGTGAACGTCAAGCCGTTCATGCTCATGCTGTGCGACGTGCGAATGCCCGGCATGAACGGCTTGGAGATCCTCCCCGCCGCGCTCGGCATCGATCCCGATCTGGCGATCCTCATGCTGACGGCGGTGAACGATGCGCCGACGGCGACGGAGGCACTCACGCTCGGCGCGTACGACTACCTGATGAAGCCGATCGAGCTCCCGGCGCTGCACCAGGCCGTGGAGCGCGCCCTGCACAAACGCGAGCTGCAGATCGAGCAGCGCAACGTGGAGCGCATGATCCGCGACGAAGTGGCCCAGCGCACCGAGGAGCTCGAGACCGAGAAGCTCGCGCTCCGCACGCTCACCGTGAGCATCGCCGAAACGCTGATCAACGCGATGGAGGCGAAGGACCTCTATCTGAAAGGCCACTCGCAGCGTGTGGCCGAGATGGCCGCGTCGATCGCCGACTCGCTCGGACTCGACGAGGACACGGTCGAGGCGGTACGGCTCGCCGGGAAGCTCGCCGACGTCGGCAAGATCGGCATTCGCGAAGAAGTGCTCAACAAGCCCGACAAGCTCACGGCCGAAGAGCTCGAGCACATCCGCTCGCACGTGCACATCGGCATGGAGATTCTCGTCCCGCTCCGGCACCTCGGCGAGGTGCTCGAGTACGTGCACGACCATCACGAGCACGTGAACGGCAAGGGGTATCCCCGCGGCTTGAGCCGCGACCAGATCTCGCTCGGCGGCCGCATCCTGTGCGCCTGCGATGCCTACGACGCGCTGACGTCGAAGCGCGCGTACCGGGGGGCGATGACACCGGAAGAAACGCTCGAGCACCTCGGCAAGCACATCGGCACGATGTTCGACGACCGCGTCTACGAGGCGCTCTGCTCGCTCGTCAAGCAGAAGCGGACGCTCGTGTTCATCGAGAACTGAGCCGGGCGAATTGCCAGCTTCGGACAACGAATCGGCCAGGCTCGGCGTATATTCTGGCAATGCGTTGCCTCTACAGTCTTTCCGCATCCATCGCCCTCCTCTTGGCGGCGGCGCCAGTCGCGCGCGCGCAGCGATCCGACACGCTCGCCCTGTCACTCCCCGACGCCATCAACCTCGCCTTTCGCTCGAGTGATGAGGCGCGCTTGGCGGGCGCGGCGACCGAGCTCGCCGGCGCGCAGTTCGAGAGCGCGCGGGCATCGCTCTTTCCGCAACTGCGCTTCAACGGCACCTACAGCCACGTCTACCGGAGCGCGCGCGCGGTCGCCGTGGGCGCGGTGTTCAACCAGCCCAACACCTACACCACCACCGCAAACCTCTCGCAGTCGCTCTTTCAGGGCGGACGCGAGCTCTACGGCTGGCGCTCGGCCGAGCGCCTCCGCGGCGCGGCGGAACTGACTGAGCGCGAGACGCGCGCGCAGGTCACGCTCGACGTCCAGCGCGCCTATCTGCAGGCATTGTACACCGATCGCGCGGTCGACATCCGGCGCCAGAACTTCGCGCTCGTCGACTCGCAGGTCGCGCAGGTGGAGCGGCTCGAGAAGGCCGGCCGCGCGGCGCGCTACGACGTGCTGGTCGCCCGCGTCAATCGCGCCAACCAGGAGCCGCTGCTCCAGCAGGCGATCGAAGATCGCACCCTCGCCCTCCTCGAGCTCAAGCGCATTCTCAATCTTCCGGCCGAGCAGCCGCTCACGCTGAGCACGTCGCTCGATGCGAGCATGGTCGAGCCGCTCCTCACCGCGGCCGGCGACTCGGTGATGAATGCCGCCGACCGGCCCTCCGTGCGCGCCGCCGAGCTCACGGCGCGCGCGCGGCACGAGGCGATCGGCGTCGCGCGCGCCGACTATCTCCCGACGATCGGCGTCAACGTCGCGCTCGGCTACCAGGCGTTCCCGTTCGGCAACACCCTGCCATCGTTTCAGGGCCAGCGCGTGCCGACGACCTGCGCGTCACCGGCGACGGGCATCTGCTCGACGCAGAACGGCGGCTTCTTCCCCGACCGCTCGCTCTCGCTCACGGTGACCTGGCCGATCTTCGACGGATTTCGGACGAAGGCCAACGTCGACATCGCGCGCGCTTTGGCGCTCGTCGCCGACTTGCAGCTGCAGCAGCAGCGCGAGACCGCGACCATCGACATCGCGCGCGCGCGCGCCGACCTCGTCCGGACGCGCGCGACGTTTACGGCGCGACGGCAGAACTCGACCGAGGCGGGCGAGGCACTCCAGCTTGCGTCGCTCCGCTTCGCGCGAGGCCTCAGCACGCAGCTCGAGGTCTCCACGGCGCAGCTCGCGCTCCTCACGGCGCAGACCGACGAAGCCCGCTCGATCTACGATCTCTATCTCGCATCCGCGTCGCTGCTCCGAGCGCTGGGGCGGCCGATGCCGCTCCCGCCCGGCGTGCTCCCGCCGTCACGAACCTCCCTGAAGACGGACACCAGTGCTCAGATCTCTCGCTGACCGCGTCGCGCTCGCGCTTCTGCCCGCCGCGGTCGCTGCCGGGTTCACCGCCTGCTCGGGGAAGACGCCGGGAGCGGCCGCTGGGCAGGACACGGCGCGCGCCGGCCGACCCGGCGCCCAAGGCGCCGCCGCGTCGGGGGCGCCGGGCGGCGGCCGGGTGCGATCGATCACGCTCTCGCCGAGCGACGTCGCCAAGGTGTCGGTGCAGCCGATCGAAGAGGCGATTCCGGTCACCGGCAACCTCCGCGCGATCGAGAGCATGGAGGTGCGGTCGCAGCTCGAGGGCGACGTCACCGCGGTCTACGCGCGCGAGGGCGACCACGTGCGCGCCGGCCAAGTTCTGGTGCGCTTCGAGCCGAGCCAACAGCAGAGCGATTTGCAGAGCGCCGAGGCCGACCGTGCGTCGGCGCAGACGGACGTCTCGACGGCGCAGTGGAACTACGACCAATCCAAGGAGCTGTTCAAAGCCGGCGCGATCGCCGAGCGCGACCTGAAGGTCGCCGAGCAGACGGTGTCGTCGACCAAGGCGCGGCTCGCCGCCGCCGACGCGCGCATCCACGCCACGGGGATCGCCGAGCGTTACACGCGGGCCGTGGCGAGCGCCGACGGCACGATCGACAAGCGCAGCGTGGAGCCGGGCGAGCATCTGGCGCGCAACACGCTGATGTTCACGATCGTGCGCAACCAGACGATGGAGCTCGCGGCGCAGCTCCCCGAGCGCAGGGCGGCGGGGATCAAGGTGGGGCAACGCGTGCACTTCAGTACGTCGCTCGGCCAATCGATGGAGGGCGCCGTCGCGCGGATCAGCCCCACGATCGACCCGGCGACGCGCACGCTGACCGTCTACATGCAGGTGCCGAATCCCGGCGGCGCGATCAAGTCCGGAAGCTTCGCTAGCGGCCGGGTCGTGAACCGTGTCGTCGGCGGCTCGCTCGTGATCCCGATCCCGGCACTGCACTACGCCGCCGACAGCTCGCGCTTCGTGTACCGCATCGACGGGCAGACGATCGCCAGCGCGCCGGTCGATCTGGGGATCGTCGACGACGTCAACGGAATAGCCCAGGTGACGAAGGGTCTGAACGCCGGCGACCAGATCATCGTTGGCAACGTGGGCACGATCGGCCGCGGGATGCAGGTGGAGATCCTCGGCGGTGATCGCGGCGCGGGCGGTGGCCGGCGCACCAAGATCCCCACGGGCCCCGGCACCGCGGCGAGTCCGCAACCGAGCGCGTCGCGATAGGCTGAGAGAAGGAAGTTAGCGGATCGTCCCGAACACCGAACACCGAACACCGAGCACCGCATGTTCATTTCCGACGTCTCCATCCGCCGTCCGGTCTTCGCCACCATGATGATGGTGACGCTCGTCGTGCTGGGCGTGGTCTCGTACCAGCGGCTCGCGCTCGACGAATATCCCGACGTCACGTATCCGGTGATCGTCGTGCAGACAGCGTACGCCGGTGCGTCGCCGGACGTGATGGAGCGGCAGGTGTCGCGGCCGATCGAGGAAGCGGTGAACACCGTGCAGGGAATTTACGAGGTGACCTCGACCTCGCTCGAGGCCTCGTCCATCGTGCGCGTGCAGTTCAACCTCGGCGTCGACGTGAAGGCCGTGCAGCAGGACGTGCAGGCCAAGGTCGCGCGCATCATCCGCCAGCTCCCGCCAAACATCGACCAGCCGGTGGTCCAGCACTTCGACCCCAACGACAGCCCGATCATCACGATCGCCGTGCAGAGCAAAGAGCGGCCGATCCGCGAGCTGACCGATCTCGCCGACCAGTCGATCGTCACGCGACTGGAGGCGGTGCCCGGCGTGGGTGCGGTGAACCGCAACGGCGGCACGCAGCGGACCATTCGCGTGCAGCTCGACCCGACGGCGCTCCGCTCCTACGCCGTATCGCCGCAGCAAGTGATCACGGCCCTCCAGCGCGAGAACGCCGACGTCCCGGCGGGTCACATCGACAAGGGAACGAGCGAGCGGCTCGTGCGCGTCACGGGACAGATCCGCGATCCCCGCGTATTCGGCGACATCTCCGTCGTGGTGCGCAACGGGCTCGCCGTCCGGGTCGGTGACCTGGGCACCGTGATCGACGGCGAAGCGGACCGGCGCTCGTGGGCCGAGATCGACCGCGTGCCTGCGGTGACGATCGACATCGTGAAGATTTCCGGATCGAACACCGTCTCGGTCGCCGATTCGGTGAAGGTCGCGGTGCGGTTGCTGCAGAGCGAGCTCCCCAACGACGTAAAGTTGACGCTGACGCGCGACGACTCGCGGCGCATCGTGGATTCGCTCAACGACGTGAAGAGCTCGATCGTGCTTGGCGCGATTCTCACGATCATGATCATCTATCTGTTTTTGAACTCGTGGCGCTCGACGGTGATCACCGGGCTCGCGCTCCCGATCTCGATCATCTCGGCGTTCTTCATCATGTGGGTGTTCAACTTCACGATCAACACGATGACGCTCCTCGCGCTGTCGCTGGCGATCGGGCTGTTGATCGACGACGCGATCGTGGTGCGCGAGAACATCGTCCGGCACATGGAGATGGGGAAAGACCACTTCGCCGCGGCGCGCGATGGCACGTCGGAAATCGGCCTTGCCGTCTTCTCGACCACGCTCGCCGTGGTGGCGGTCTTCGTGCCGGTGGCCTTCATGGGTGGGATGATCGGACGCATTTTCTTTCAGTTCGGCGTCACGGTGGCGTTCGCCGTGTTGGTCTCGCTATTCGTGTCGTTCACGCTCGACCCGATGCTCTCCAGCATCTGGTACGATCCCGACGTCGAGACCGACCACACGCCGGAGGGCACGGCGCCAAAGGCGAAGCGGAAGGCCGGTCCGATCCGCCGCGTGAGCCTCGCGTTCAACAACGGGTTCGAGCGTCTGGCCGACCGCTACCCCGACTGGATGCGGTGGGCGCTGCATCATCGCATCACGGTGATGGGCGTGGCCATCGCGTCGATCGTGATCTCCTTTGTGATTCTGCCGCGCATCGGCTTCGAGTGGGTGCCGGCCGTGGACGCCGATGACTTCAGCATCGGCTTCCGCACCGCGCCCGGCTCGACGCTCGGCTATACCGTGAGCAAGGGACGCGAGATCAGCGAGTTCCTGAAGGGCCAGAACAACGTGCTGTACACGTACCTGTCGGCCGGCGGCGGATTCCGCGGCACGCCGAACAACGGGAACGTGTTCGTAAAGCTCAAGCCAAAGAAGCAGCGCGACAAAACGTTGATGCAAATCCAGACCGACCTGCGCGGCAAGTTGCGGCGCGTGTCCGGCGCCAGCGCCACGATCAACGGCACGGGCAGCATCTTCGGCGGCCGCGGCCAGCCGATCAAGATCAACATCCAGGGACCGGAGCAAACGCGCCTCAAGATCGCCGCGGCGCGCGTGCTCGAGGTGCTGCGCGGCGTCAACGGCGTCGCGGAACCGCAGTCGAGCGATGAGGGAAGCATCCCCCAGCTCGATGTGAACGTGGACCGGCAGCTGGCGTGGGCAGCGGGCCTTACCGTGTTCGCCGTCGGCAACACCTTGCAGCCGCTCTTCTCCGGCACGCGCGCGACGCGCTGGGAAGATCCGCAGGGCTATCAGCATGATGTGATCGTGGTGTACCCGGATTCGATGCGCACCTCACCGGCCGACGTCGCCGACATCCCGATCGTCGGAACGCTCATCAATCCCCGCACCGGCATTCCGTCGATCGTGCCGCTGTCGCAGGTGGCCGAGGTGAAGTCGGGCGTCGGACCACAGCAGATCGAGCGGCGCCAGCTCGAGCGGCAAATTTCCATCAACGCCGGGGTGCTTCCGGGCTTCGCGATGGGCGATGTCGCCGACGCCGCCCGCGCGACGATCGACTCGATCGGTCTCCCGCCGGGTTATCACGTGGTGTTCACCGGCGACGTGCAGAACCTGCGCGACACGAAGGGCTACGTACTCTCGGCGCTTCTCCTCGCCGTCGTCTTTATCTACATCATTCTCGCGTCGCTCTTCGGGTCGTTTCTGCAGCCGCTGGCGATCATGTTCGCGCTGCCGCTCAGCTTCATCGGTGTCGCGCTGGCGCTCTTGATCACGAAGGGAACGATGAACGTGATGACCATGATCGGGATCATCATGTTGATGGGGCTGGTGACGAAGAACGGCATCCTGCTCGTCGACTTCACGAACCAGCTGCGCGAGTCGGGTAAAGACCGGCTCGACGCGGTGCTGATGGCCGGACGCACCCGTCTGCGGCCGATCATCATGACGACGGTCGCGATGATCTTCGGCATGATCCCGCTCGCGCTGGCAATCGGCGCCGGCGCCGAGCAGCGGGCCCCGATGGCGCGCGCGGTCGTGGGCGGGCTCATCACGTCGACGCTCTTGACTCTGTTCGTCGTGCCGGTGATGTACACGCTCCTGGATGACCTCGCCGCTTACGCTACGCGCCGCTTCACGAAGCGCGCGGGCGCCGAGGTCGGCACGACCGGCACCCTGGAGCCGGCCGCCGGGGACTGATGCGTGGGCGTCGGGCGTCGGGCGTCGGGCGTCAAACGTCAGGCGTCGGACGACGGATCTCCCCGCACGCCGTACGCCGCCCGCTCCATTGAGACGGGTACGTCTTGACTCGCGGTCGCCCAGACCGTATTGGAAGCGCGAGGAGCGTAGGGTACGACCGGTAGCGGATGGCACGGCATGGGCACACGTCGTGCGTGCCCGGAGTCGCGAACGGAGCAGTTGAACATCCTGCAACATCGCGGGCGCTCGACGTATTCTCGCTCTCCCGAGCGCCCTGAGACACACGAAAGGAGGACACAATGCCGCGCGGTGATGAGTACAGCGACGATATGCCCTACGACCGAGAGGAAGAGGAAGAGGGCACGGGCCTCGGCTTCGGCGCCGGGGCGTCGTCCTCGTCGTTCGACGATGATGAGGAGGATGAGGGCACCGGCGCGGGATGGGGTCTAGCGAAGAGCCCTGACGAGGGGCTGTGGGATACGGCCGACGACGGCGACGATGATGACGACGTCGATGCCGAGCATCCGGCGGCCGAGGAGGACGACGACGGCACAGGCGCGGCGGCCGCCATCGGCGGCGCGGCGGCGGGCGCGGCAGCGCGGCGGTCGGCCAGCGACGGCGGCGCGGCCGGCGGCAGCTCTAAGAAGGGCGGCGC
>JBDUCS010000386.1:0-3520 GCA_040003335.1 Gemmatimonadaceae bacterium
GCGTCACGGCGAACCCGGCGTTCCACGCAGCGATCGTGCTCGGCGTGATCGTGATGGCGGCGACCGCGCTGATGATCGCCGGCGGCACCTCTGTCGATCGCGTCGGCGCCTTTACGATCGGTTTCTCGCCCGTGATCGCCGGCGTCTGCGCCGTGGCCGAGACGGCGAAGCGGGCGGCGGAGGGTGCGAAGCTGCTGCGCGCCGAGCGAAGCATGCCGTGGCTCCGCGGCGGGGCGATGGCGACGCCGGTGATCTTCGTCTTCGCGATGCTGTTGAGTGGCGCCGACCCCACGCTTGCGTCGTGGCGCGATGGCGTCGGGCGCGCGCTCGCCCAGCTCTCGTTCATCCCGCGGACGATCTTCTTCGGCGTGCTCGGCGTCGGTGTCCTCGGCGCGTATGGCATCGCGCTGCGGCCGGCGAGCGACACGATGTTCATGTCGGACGTGCCGCTGCGCCTGCGCCGCGCCACGCTGACCGACATCGAGCGGCTGATCGTGCTCGGCTCCGTCGGCGCGCTGTTCGCGCTCTTCTTCGCGCTCCAGCTCTCGTACCTGTTTGGCAACACCGGCGCGCGCGCGGGGAGCGGCGTGACGTTCGCCGAGGCCGTGCACCGCGGATTCGGCGAGCTCACCATCTGCGCCACGCTCGTCGCGCTGCTCATGATCGTGCTCGACCGGTTCGCCGAGCGTGGGCGGCACGAGACCGCGGTGCGCTTTACGTCGCTGGCCATCGTGATCGAGACACAGCTCCTCCTCCTCTCGGCGTACCATCGCGTGGACCTGTACGAGGCGGCGTACGGCTACACGACGCTGCGCGTGTACGTGCAGGTGTACACGGCCGTGGTGTCGCTGGCGATGACGCTGCTCGGTTGGGAGATTTGGAGCTCGATCGACGTCGCGCGTCTGTCGCGCCGCGCGGCGGTGGCCGGCGGGGTCGCGCTCGCGGCGCTCTCGTACTGGAACCACGCGGCGTGGATCGCGCGGCAGAACGTCGACCGGTACGTCGAGACGGGGAAGATCGATCTGGCGTATCTCACGTCCGGTCTGGCGCCCGATGCGATGCCCGAGGCGGCGCGGTCGCTGGCGCGTCTCACGCCGGAGGACGCCGTGTGGGCGCGCGGCTGTCTGCGCGCAGTGTACGCGCGGCACGCGAAGGGGCTGGGCGCGGGACACGACGCGTGGTTCGAGTGGAACGCGCGCCGCCGGTCGATTCGGCCAGCCCTCATCGCGGCCGGCGTGCTCGCGCCGAACGAAATTCCTCTGCGGAGCGGCCCGGGCGCCGATTCATGTCTGCGGCACTGATGGACGATACTTTGAGGAACTGCGTGCGTTAGCGGCCACCCTCGCTAGATTGGCCCGCGCGCACCGTCGTTCCGAGGAGACATGGATCCGATCGTTCATCCGCCCGAGACCATCGAAGGCTGGTACACGCTGCATCAGGTGTTCGCGATCGATCGCGTCGCGATGCGCGGGGTAACCGCGCTTGGCCTCGAGAGCTTGTCGGAGAGCGCGGCCGGTGCGCTTAAGGAGCTGCAGGTCGCGAAGGAAGGCGGTTGGAGTCTCCTCGCGCCGCTGGTCGGCGCGCGCGCGGACGTGATGATCATCCACTTCCGTCCGACGATGGACGACATCGTCAACGTGCAGCGGCGCATCGCGCGCGAAGGGCTATTCGATCTTTTCCGGCCCGTCGCCGCGTTCCTCGGCACCACGGAGGCCGGCCTGTACAACGTGACGGCCGATCTGGCGCGCGACGCAAAGAAGCGCGACGGCGCGATCCGCGACGCCGAGTACAACGCGGCGCTCTCCGAGCGCACACTGCAGGAGCGGAACGCGCCGCACGTGCGCAAGCGCATCTATCCGGCACTGCCCGAGTCGATGCCGTATGTGTCGTTCAACCCGATCAATCGCCGGCGCGACGGCACGCACAACTGGTACGCGCTGCCGCTCGAGGAGCGGAGCCGGATGATGCGCGCGCACAGCCTGACGACGCGCCGCTTCGCCGGCCGTGTGACGCAGATCGTCACGGGCGCCGTGGGCCTCGGCGATTGGGAGTGGGGCAACACGTTGTTCGCCAAGGATCCGCTCGACCTGAAGAAGCTGGTGACGGAGATGCGGTACGACGAAGCGAACGCGAAGTACGGGGAGTTCGGGGAGACGTTCGTGGGCAAGATGTCGGGCGTTGACCCATGGATCGCCACGCTCGTGTAGTTTGGCCGGCGCTCAATCCCCGGCGAGCGCGGACCGATACTGAAGGCACACGCCTCCAGGTAGCGGTCCATGAAGCGACAGCTCCTCTCGACAGCCATCGCGCTCGCTAGCGCCGCCGCGCCGATCTCTACGCAGACGATCGCCGGCCGGGTGGTCGACTATGCGACGCGACGATCGGTGGGGCGCGTGAGCATCGAGCTGGTGGATGACAGCGCCCGCGTGGTCGGGAGCGCCGAAGGCGACACGACCGGCATCTTCTACGTCGATGCGCCGGGACCGGGCCGCTATCGCATCGTGATCATCTTCGCGAGCGGCAGCTCGTTCTTCAGTCCAGTCATCCGCGCGGCCGTTGGCGACTACATCGAGCGCGAGTTCGTCGTGCCAGCGCCCGCGGCGGCGCTGTCCGACGCATTCTTCGTCGGTGACGTCGATGTGGTCGCCGTGGCGCACGCCGGCAATGCGCCGCCGCGCTATCCGGACGCGATGGCGTCGCGAGAGACGCGCGGCATGGTGGTGGCGATGTTCGTGGTGGGCGAGGACGGCCGGCCGGAGACGCGCACGCTGCAGACACTGTCCACCTCCGACAGCGCCTTCGCCGCCGCGGTGCGCGACGCGCTCGGCGCGTGGCGCTACGATGCCGCGTTGCGCGACGGCAAGCGGGTGCGACAAGTCGTGCAAGTGGCCTTCCACTTCGCGCTGCCCGGTGATGCGCCGAGCGACGGCGCGACCGTGCGAACCGTGTCGAGTGGAGCGACCGCGGGCGAGGCGGTGCCTGAGGGAATGCGCTGCGACGCCGACGTTCGCGGTGCGACGCTGGACGGTTGGCGGCAGGTGGTCGCCGAGCGCTTCACGTTCTGCGTGCCGCCCGATTGGATTGGCGACGGCGAGAGCTGGCGCGGCACGAACGGCGCGACGGTGTCGCTGAGCCTTGGCGATGGCGAGTCCGGTGCGCCGTCGCAGGTTGGTGCGCTCGGTGCCATGCGGTCCGCCGCGAGCGCGCAGCCGCGCTCGGCGACGATCGGCGGCCGGCCGGTTGCGTTGTACTCGAGCCGGCAGGAGGGGCGATATCACTGGGCCGCGGTGTGGATGTCGTCGGCGATCAGCTTTCTCGGGACGGCGTTCGATCGGGCGACGTCGGATTTGGAGTTGACGATTTTTCGGACGGTGCGGGTCGCGAGGCGGTAGGGGAGGGTGTGGGATGGTACTGTGGAAGTGGCGGGGTTGTCGCTAGATTGGGTCGTTCGCCGGAAGGCGGTGAACGGGACGTAGCGCAGCCCGGTAGCGCACCTGAATGGGGTTCAGGGGGTCGCGGG
>JBDUCS010000387.1:0-3504 GCA_040003335.1 Gemmatimonadaceae bacterium
CACCGATCACCGAGTCAGGGCTTGAGCGCCGTGATCTGCTCCGCCATCCGCAAGGCAGCGTAGGCGTTCACGATCCCGCCGGTGGAAGAGAGCGTGCCGAACGGGACCTTCTCGCCGTCCTTGGCGCCGGGGCGCAGCACGAGTTGATCCTTGTGCGACGTCGCCGTCTGCAGGATGATCCGTTTGACGTCGCTCGCCGTGAGTGTCGGATAGTAGTCCATGAGCAGCGCGGCGAGGCCGGTGACGACGGGGGCCGCCATGCTCGTGCCGCTCAACCGCTCGTAGCCGCCGCCCGGCACGCTCGACAGAATGTCTTCGCCCGGCGCGAAGACGTCGACCAGGTCGTGACCGTAATTGGAAAAAGGGGCGGCGAGACTGTCGGCGCCCTTCCACGACGACGCGCCGACCTCGATCCAATTCTGCGCGCGGCCGCTCCCGTTGAAGTTGGGTGTCGGGAAGTTCGGCGTCGCCTCGATGTCCGCGCCGTCGTTGCCCGCGGCGTGCACGAGGAGCACGCCGTGCGCGTCGGCGTACTTCACCGCGGCGTCGACCGCACCCTTGTACGGCGAGTAGCCCTTCCCGAAGCTCATGTTGATGACGTTGGCGCCGTTGTCGACTGCGTAGCGGATGGCGTTCGCCACATCCTTGTCGCGCTCATCACCGTCGGGAACGGTGCGCACCATCATGATCTTCACCGCGGGCGCGACGCCGCGGATCCCGTCCGCGCCCACACGCGTCGCGCCGATGATCCCCGACACGTGCGTGCCGTGAAGCGCGTCCGGTCCCATCACGTCGCTGTTGCCGTAGTGGCGCTCGGCCGGGTCGGCATAGTTGTCGCCGACGATCGCGCGGGAATCGTACGACGGATCGAGCTGGTATTTCGCGCGCGCCTCGAGCTCCTTCAACCCGGTTTCGAGCAGCTCGAGCGTTCCGCCGTCCTGCGCCAGCCGCAAGAAAAATTCGCGCGCCTCGCGGAGCTCGGCCGACGCGGGCAGGTACGCTCGCACGCGGTCCGCGGTGAGCGTGCCGCCGCCCATGGCCCGCCTGAGCGCCCGGAGCTCCGCGATCGCCGGGCGGTACTGCGCCAGCGTCTGGTCCGTCTCCGAGCGCTGCTTGTCGAACTCCTCGATGATCTTGGGGCAGCGCGGCGTCTCGTCGCCGGCGCTCGCCGGCGCCTTCTTGCAGCGCGAGTAGAGACGCGTCAACTCGAGCTGGTCGTACTGGACGTCGCCGCCCTTGCCGCCGATGAAGTTCCAGCCGCGCACATCGTCGACGTAGCCGTTGGCGTCGTCGTCCTTGCCGTTGCCCCCGACCTCCTTTGGATTCGACCAGAGAATGGGCCGAAGCGCGGCGTGCGTCGTGTCGATGCCCCCGTCGATCACGGCGACGAGCACTGTGCGTTTGGGCGCTTTGCCGGCGAGCAGCTCGCGGTACGCGCGCTCGGCGCTGATGCCCGACACGTGGTCGATCGAATCGTCGAGGAGCTGCCAGTCGCGCGGCGCTTCATGTGGACGCGCCGCGGTAGGCGCGGGCGCCGGCGGCGCCGCGGGCGGCGTGGGGCGCGCCTCGACGCTCACAGGCGACGGAGCGGGCGCCGGCGGCGCCGCGGGTGCGCAGGCGCCGAGTACGGCGACGGCGAAGGCGGCGAGCGCGCGTAAGTTCGAGGACCGCGTCATCGATTGTACCTGTGTCAGTGGCGGGGGAGCGGAACGGAGGAATTCTAACCGCGCGGCCCCCGAACCGCCGTCAGTGACGCGTCAGGGCGCGCAATGAGCTAGATTGCAGATCAACCGGGTGGAGAGCATATGATCGGAGCGTTCAACTTCGAAGATGGTGGGCGTACCTATACGTGCACCGTGGAGCAGAGCCGGACGAAGCCGCCGCAGGCGTGGTGGTGGTTCGGCGTGACGGGCGATGGACAGCGCTACGCGCCGTTCCATGCGTCGTCGAGCGACACCCAGGGCTCGGTGAAGACGCGCGTGATCGCGTACTACGCTGCGCTCCTCGAGCGCCGCGCGCAGCCTGCCGTGGCGCGCCACCACTGGGCCCGCCGCGCTCCGGCCGATGGTGCAGCGACGACCACCGCCGCACCCGCGGCGGCGCCAGCCGACGTCGAGGCCGCAGAGGAGTAGAGGTTCGCGGGAGCGATGGGCGCGCGCGCGCGCTCCTAAGGCTTTTTTCGGCCGCCATCGCCGCGGTCGTGTCGAAAGTCCGCCGTCCCGACTTTCATCAACGTCGGCGAGCTGCGGCGCTCGGCGGGCGTGGCGCTCGCGGGCAACGGAGCGGCCTCGGCCCAGATGCCGTAGACGCGGCCGTCATACGCGGTGAGCCACATATAGTCGCCGAGGAACGGCGCTTCGCCGGCGAACGGCTCATCGCTCCAGGCGTAGTTCGCGAACGTCTTGCCACCGTCGGTCGAGCGGGCGAGCGAGACGCTCGTCTGCCGGTTCGCCGGGTCATCGCGCCGGTCGTAGAACTGCACGTACACGTCGCGCGTCAGCGGATCGACCGCCAGCCACTGGAAGAACTGGTCGTTGCCGTTGTGGATCGGATCGCTGTTCACGCGCATGGCCGGCGTCCACGTGCGGCCCTTGTCGGCCGAACGTGAGATGAAAACGTCGATGTCGCCGTTGCGGTAGTCGCTCCACGTCGCGAAGAGCGTTCCCGTTCGCGGATCAATGCCGATCTGCGGAAATCCCATCACGCGCGATACGCCCGGCACGCCACCGCCGGCGCCGCCGAAGTACGGCGGCCCCACGGGAATCACCGAGCGCGACGGATCGAACGTCTTGCCGCCGTCGCGCGACGACGTGAAGACGATCGAGCTCGCGTCGTTCCAGATCACGTACATCGCGCCGTCAGTGCCCACGACACCGATGATGCCGACGAGGCCGCCGTTGTCGTCACGCGGGAGGCCGGCCTTGGTGCTGATGCGCGCGGGCGGCGACCACGACTTGCCGCCATCGGTCGATCGCGAAAAGAGCATGATCGACTGCGTGAGTTGCCACTCGATCCAACCCATGTAGAGGTTGCCGCGGTGCGGGCTCTTCGGCGACACGTCGCTCCAGATGCGCGGCATGTCTTCGAACTGGAGGCCGGGCTCCTTCCCCGTCGGCCAGACCTTCACAGGCACCGGCTCTTTGTCCCACGTCTTGCCGCCGTCGGGCGAGCGGCGGACCCACACGCCGTTGCGCGTCGCGCCGTGCGCCCAATACGACGAGCTGCCGAGCTTGTCGATGGTGAGATAGGAGAGAAATGCGCTCCCCTTGTCGTCGAACGCGACCGACACGTCGCCGGCGCCGTTCCAACCCGCGGGCTGCGTTCCGTCGGCGAGGGTGAAGGTGCGGCCGGAGTCGGTGGAGTACGCGGCCCACGGTCCGCCGAAGACGCCGACGATCTGGCCCGGGTTGCGAAAATTCATCGCGATCCCCGGCTCGCTCGCCCGCTTGTCGCCGGAGATCGTGACGACGTGCGCACCCGGCGCGCGCGGGAGCGGCGATTGCG
>JBDUCS010000097.1:0-11817 GCA_040003335.1 Gemmatimonadaceae bacterium
CGCAGCGCGCGCGGCGCGATCTCGGCGACGGCCACCGTCGCCGCACCGGTGAGTCCGCAGAACTCCTCGTAGTCCATCAGCTCGCGGACCTCGCGCGTGCCACACGCCGGGCACTCGGGATCGCGCGCGAGCGCGAGCTCGCGGAATCGCATGCGCAGCGCATCGACGAGCAAGAGCCGGCCGGCGAGCGTGTCGCCCAAGCCGAGGATGAGCTTGATCGCCTCCGTCGCTTGAATCGTCCCGACCAACCCGGGCAGGACGCCGAGCACGCCGCCCTCGGCGCACGTCGGCACGAGGCCGGGGGGCGGTGGCTCGCGGAACAGGCAGCGGTAGCACGGGCCGCTCTCGGTCGAGAACACCGACGCCTGCCCCTCGAAGCGGAAGATGCTGCCGTAGACGTTCGGCTTCCCGAGAATCACGCACGCGTCGTTCGTTAGATAGCGCGTCGGAAAGTTGTCGCTCCCGTCGACGACGAGATCGTGCTCCCGGATGATCTCGAGCGCGTTCGCGCTCGTCAGCCGCGCCTCGTACGGCTCGACGTGCACGTGCGGATTCACATCGGCGAGCCGGTCGCGCGCCGAGTCGAGCTTCGACCGTCCGATATCACTGGTGCCGTGGAGTATTTGCCGCTGCAGATTGGTCGCGTCGACGACATCGAAGTCGACGAGGCCCAGGTGCCCGACGCCGGCGGCCGCGAGGTAGATCGCGACCGGCGACCCGAGGCCGCCCGCCCCCACCAACAACACCCGCGCAGCCTTCAGCCGCCGCTGGCCGCCGATCCCGACTTGTGGGATGATGACATGGCGGCTGTAGCGAAGCACTTCATCGCGGTCGAGCTCCGGGAGCATGATGAGTTGTTATCGCGGGCCGAGCGTGAATGCAACCGCGGAGATCCAGGCGAGCGCGGCGGTGTCATGCCGAGGAGCGCAGCGACGAGCGTTGTCATCCCGAGGAGCGCAGCGACGAGGGATCTGCGCCGCGCATTGCGGAGGGCAGATCCTTCGCTCCGCTCACGATGACAGGACCAGTCCGCAACGCCGGACGAGGTTGGTCGACTGCCTAGTGGCGAGTACCGAGTGCCGTCGCCGGCAGCGCGTCCGCGTCGTCGAAGACATCGGCGCCCGTGCGGCCGGTCGTCTCGAGGCGCTCGCCGAGTCGAGGAAGGTCCGTGATCACGAGCCCGTTGCCGTCGCGGCGAACCAGGCGCTCCGTCGTGAGGCGTCCGAGCACGAGTGAGATCGACTCGCGTGTCGCGCCGACGAGCTCGCCCAGCAGCCGGCGCGAGACGACGGTAGGCGCTGCCGCGATCGCCTCGTCGCCGCTACGCTCGTGGCCGTGAGCGAGACGGATGAGCGCGACGATCAAGCGTTGCTCGACGGTGAGCGTCGCATGCTGTCCGAACTTCTCGAGCAGCGACGTACGCTCCGCAGAGAGCTGCCGGATGACCGCGAGCGCGCGAGCCGGTTGCTCTCGCAATAGGGCGCTGAATCGGGCGGCGCCGAGGTGGAGCGTCACGCTCTCCTCTTCGGCGCGCGCGTGGCTCGCGTAGCGGGCGCCGGACTCCAGACCCTCGCTCCCGAACGTCTCACCCGCGGTGGCGACCCACGGTACGAAGGTGCGGCCCGCACCGACCTGCGTTCGCAGCACGACCTGTCCGCGCAGCACGACGAAGATGCCGTCGGCGGGGGCGCCGCGCTCGTAGACCATAAATCCGGCGGGCCACGTCGTCCGCGCGCCGTACGGCGCAATCGCTTCGCGCTCCTCGCGCGGCAGACGCGCGACGCTCTTGAGATGTCCGGCCGACACTGCGTACCCCGATGCTCATGCGTGGCAGATCGAGCGCACCGTCGCCGACGGTCGCGCGGCTTCCGCATCGTGAATAGGCACGATGCGGGCCGCGGATCGGCTGCCCTTTCGAGATTATCCGGCGTTCAAGCCGATCGCACGCGAGCGCTCAGGCGCATCAGCGCCCGCCAAGGGCGCGCGTCGCGTCGGCGATGGCCGCCGTCGCCGCATCGAAGCGCGCCGCGAGATCGGCGAGCTCGCGAGCCGTGAGCCCGGCATCGCCGGCGCGCACCGCCTCGTTCACCGACGGGAAGACCATGTTGGCGTAGCCGTTGTCCTCGTCGGCGGCGTAGATGAGGTTGCGCATCCACGGCCGCGTGCGGAGTCCTTCTTTCCGCGTCAGCGCGCGCTCGACCTTGATCAGCGCGGCGTTCGTCGCGTTGCGCACGGCGGGTGGTGGTGAGCCCTGCGCGAGCCGCGCATCGCGGGCCGTCGCGAAGTCGGCCGCCGCGCGCTCCATGCGGTCGATTGCCTGGGCCAGCGCGGACGAGCTGAAGCTGCTCAATCCCTTCGCCTTTGCGCCGCGGTCGATCGCCGGGAGATAGCGGCGCATCGTACGCGCATATTCGACGTAGTCGTAGGGGAGGATGTCGGCGTTGGCGATGCGAAGCACCATCGCGGCGGCGATGCGGGCGGCCGTCGCGTGGTACTTGTAGCCGACATCGCCGTACGTCTCCATCCACTTCGTGTCGTCGTACAGCGAGTGATAGATGCCGCTCGCGCCGCCGAACCCCCACTCGGCGATCGGCACGCCGAGGTGGTTGTAGAAGCCGGCGAAGTCTGAGCCGCCGCCGGGGTCGCCCATCGGCGGCTCGAGGGTGTCGGAGACGAGGTGCGCCGCGGTGCGCCACGCCGCGTACACCGTGCCGCCGCTGTTGGGATCGGGGACGAGCTTCGCGATGTCGCGCAGCATGGCGCGCATCGACGGCGATCCGCCGCCGCCGAACTGCGCGCCCTGCGCCGCGACGTCCTGGTTGAAGTAGGCGACGCCGCCGCGCGAGAGGCGAAGCGAGTCGTCTTCGACGTATTCCGTGGAGCCGACGAGTCCCCACTCTTCCGCGTCCCACGTCGCGAAGACGATCGTGCGGCGCGGGCGCTTGCCCTGCTTGAGCTGCTCGGCGACGGTGCGTGCCGCTTCGAGCACGCTCACGGTGCCGCTGACATTGTCGCCCGTGCCGGGGCCCCATCCGTCGCGATGACCGCCAATGATCACCATCTCATCGGGCAGCTCGCTGCCGCGGACGACGCCGAACGTGTCGAAGATCTGCTTCAGCGGCTTGGTGGCGCGGTCGTCCTGCACCATCACGCGCGCAGTGACGGGGCCCGGACCGACGTGATAGCGGAACGACATTCCGCCCTGCCACGTCTGCGGGATGGACGTGCCGGCGAGCGCACGCATCAGCTCGCTCGCGTTCTTGTACGACAGGGGTACGACGGGAATGTGCGGGATGTCCATCCGATCGGCGCCGTTGTGTCGCGCGCCGGGGACGCTCGGCCACCCTGGAGTGCTCGGGTCGCCGTCGCCGTTGAAGACGCTCCCGCGCTGCACGCCCTGCGGCGGCCGCATCGGGCCCGCCGGGTAGACGTCGCCGCGGACGAAGCCGTCGTCGGCGGGATCGCTGTAAATGATGAGCGCGACCGCGCCGCGCTTCTCGGCCTCGCGCGCCTTTATTCCACGGAACGAACGGCCATAGCGCGCGATCGCGATGCGGCCTTTGACGGACACGCCCAGCGAGTCGAGCTGTGCGTAGTCTTCGATCAACCCGTAGTTGACGAAGACGAGCTGCGCGGTGACGTCGCCGGCGCCGCTCGTGCCGTTGGCGATCACGGGCTCGGTGACTCGTTGCGACGTGCTGTCGCCGGGAACGGGTCCTTCGTGGAGATCGAGCTGCAGCGGCTCGGGCGACACGCGCCAGACGCCGATCGCCGTCGTATGCGGCATGAAGACTTCGTACGTCCGCGCGCTCGTCTCGAGCCCCCACGCCTTCATCTGCGCCAGCACGTAGTCGCGCGTCACGGCCTGCGCCGGTGTGCCGGCGATATGGACGTCGCGCGAGAGGGCGCGCGAATGGGTCATCGCGCTCGCGGGCGCGGGCCGTGTGATGGCATCGGCCTCGAGGGCACGCTGGGTCGCTGACGCGGCGGGCGAGTAGCCGGTCAGCGATTGCGCGCTGAGGGCGACGGGGAGAACGAAGAGGGGCGCGACGAGGCGACGCAGCACGGGAGAAGTCCGGGTGGCGGGTTACCGGGAAGGTACGACAGGTGGCGGGAAGAAAAAAGAAAATTGAAAGGACTTGGCGAAGTCTCCCCTTTTTCTCTCGCCTATTCGGTTCGGAGCATCGTTCCGCGGCACGCTCGAACGCCGCACCCGCAAGGGAACGTGCGACGATCGGACGCCGTGGGCGCCCGGTCGAGCTCGAAAGCGTAGTCGTACGCCAGCTCCTCGCCCGGCTCGATGTCTCGGATGGCGTCGATCCAGATGCGGCCGCGGTCGACCACGGCGTCGCAATTCGGGTCGCACGAGTGGTTGATGAAGCGAGCGTCGTTGCCATTCACCGCGGCGTCGATCACGATGTCGTCGTCGATCATGAAGAGGAACGTGTGGTGCCGCTCGCCGGCGCGTGCCGGGTAGCGCGCATCCGCCGCGGCCGGTGCGAGCCGCTGGCCCGCGTACTCGATGAGCCGGGTGCCGGCGCGGATGCGCCGGGTGGCGAACGCGCCCTTGCCCTGGATGGGCGAGTCGCGGATCACGAACGGGCGGATGCGGGGTCGGCCGGGCATCGCCCAAGTTACGCGGTGCAGTACTTCAAGCGGCGCTGATTTCGCGCAGCCGAGGCCCTTGACGGCGATCGCATCCGGACCGTATTGCAGAGCGGATGACATCCCCGGCAAAGGCGCCGCCGCACGACGGCCAGCCGCTCGAGCGAGCGCTCGGCCTGCGCGATCTCGTGCTCTTTCATCTCGTCGCCGTGATCGGCCTGCGATGGCTGGCGACGTCGGCGAAGGCCGGGCCGAGCGCGCTCGCGCTGTGGGCGCTGGCGGCGGTCTTTTTCTTCGTCCCGCAAGGGCTCGCCGTCACCGAGCTGTCGTCGCGCTTTCCGGATGAGGGCGGCATCTACGCCTGGACAAAGCGCGCGTTCGGGGAAGGCCACGGCTTTCTTTGCGGATGGTGCTACTGGGTCTCGAACGTTTTGTATTATCCCAACCTGCTCATCTCCACGGCCGCGATCGCGTTGTACGTCGTCGGCAAGGGCGAGGGGCCGCTCGCCGGCGACTGGACGTACATCATCGCGACGACGATGCTCGCGCTGTGGGTCGCGGTCGCTCTCAATATCGTGGGGCTCGGCACCGGCAAGTGGCTGCAGAATCTCGGCGGCATCGGCACCTATGTGCCGGGCGTGCTCCTGATCATCGTCGGTGTCGTCGCCGTGGCGTCGCGCCAACCGTCGGCCAATCCGATCACGAGCCACAACGCCGTGCCGAATCTCACCGACTTCGGCACGCTGAACCTGTGGGCGTCGATCGCGTTCGCGTTCGCCGGGCTCGAGCTGTCGTCGACGATGGGCGACGAGATCAAGAACCCAGCGCGAAATCTTCCGCGATCGATCTACATCGCCGCGCCCCTGATCGCGATCGTCTACATCGCCGGTACCGGCTCGCTCCTCTGGCTCGTGCCGACGGGCGACATCAACATCGTCTCGGGATTTCTACAGGGCATCAGCGCGGGGATGCACGCGATCTCGCCATCACTCTGGTGGGTGACCGCGTTCGCGGCCGCGTGCTACACGCTCGGCAACATCGGCGGCGTCGGCGCGTGGCTCAGCGGTCCGGCGCGCGTCGCGTTCGTGATCGGGCTCGACCGCTACTTCCCGCCGGCGTTCGGCAAGGTGCATCCGACGTGGAAGACGCCGTACGTCGCGATTCTCGTGCAGGCCGGGCTCGCCTCGATCTTCCTTGGCATCTCGGTGTTGGGCAAGGGCACGACGGTCGAGAAGGCGTACCTCATTCTGCTCGACACGCAGCTGCTCGTCTACTTCATCCCGTTTCTCTATCTGTTCGCGAGCTTCGTCGTCCATCGCTACCGCGAGGGCACGGCGTCGGCGCCGGTTCACGTGCCCGGCGGCAACGGCATGGCGACGCTCGTGGGCGCCAGTGGATTCGTCATCACCGCGTTCGCGATGATAGTCGCGATGATTCCACCGGGCGATACCGCGGACCCGTGGACCTTCCGCCTCAAGGTGATCGGCGGGGCGGGCGGGTTCATCCTCGTCGGCGGTGCGATCTACTGGAGGGCACAGCGCGCACTCGCTCGAACGCGATCCTCGGGCGAGTCGCCGGCATCTATGTAAAGGATTGGCAAAACGTCTACATAGATGCCACCCCGGCGCGCGCTACCGGCTGCTCCAGCCCGGCCCCCGCACGACCACGCCCGGCTTCGCGCCCGTGTGCTTGCCATCGCGGACGACCTCGACGCCATTCACGAGCACGGAGCGGACACCGACCGAGAGCTGGTGCGGCTGCTCGAACGTCGCTTTGTCGATGATCGTATTGGGATCGAAGACGACGAGATCGGCCTTCATTCCTTCGCTCACTAGCCCGCGGTCGCGAATCGAGAGGCGCTGGGCGACGGCCCACGTCGCCTTGCGCACGGCGTCCTCGAGCGTGAGCACGTGTAGCTCGCGCACGAAGTGGCCCATGATCCGCGGATAGTTGCCGTAGCCGCGCGGGTGGGTCATTCCCTTGGCGCTGTCGGGGTCCTCGGCGTTGGCATCGGTGCCGAATTTCATCCACGGCTGCCGGATCTGCATCATCACGTTCGTGTCGCTGGCGATGAAGAGAATCTGGCCGAGCCGGTTGTCCTCGGCGAGCGTCAGGTCGATGATCGCATCGGCCCAGTCCTTGTTCATCAGCGCGGCGATCTCGGGAAGCCGCTTGCCTTCGTACTTCCCGTTCTCCGGCTTCTTCGATCCGACAACCATCACACCGGCCGGCGTCGCCGCCACGCACAGGCTCTCCCAGCTGGCATCGGCGCGCACCATCTCGGCGTGGATCTTCGCCCGCTGCGCGCCATCGCGCAGCCGCTCGAGGAGCTTGTTGTCGGCATGCGCCCACGGCGGAATGCAGCTCGAGAGATTGTTCGAGCCCGCGACGTACGCGTACTGATCGGCCGCCACGTCCTGACCTGCCGCGCGCGCTGAATCGATTTTCGCGACCGCTTGCGCGGCCTTGGGCCAGTTGCGCACGCCGGCCGCCTTGAGGTGATAGATCTCCACCGGCACGGCACCCTCGCGGCCGATGCGCATCGCTTCATCGATCGCTTCGAGAAAACGGTCGCCCTCCGATCGCATGTGCGTGATGTAAATGCCGCCGAAGGGCGCCATCGCCTTCGCCTGCTCGACCAGCTCTTCGGTCGACGCATAGCTTCCTGGCGGATAGATGAGCGCGCTCGCGACCCCGAACGCGCCGTCGCGCATGGCATCCCGCACGACGCGCCGCATCGTGTCGAGCTCGGCCGGTGTCGCCGCGCCCTCCGCCGCGCCCTTCGCGTAGGCGCGCACCGTGGCCGCGCCGAGGAACGAGCCGACGTTCACCGAGCCGTGGTGCGCGCCGAGGCCGTCGAGCCACGCGCCGAAGCCGTGCGCGCCCGAGAATCGTTTGGTCAGCATGACCCCGATGGAATCGGGGACGCCCAGCGTCGGTACGACGAGCGGATTCACCGGCGCCGGCGTCGTGCCCTCGCCCAGAATCATCGTGGTGATGCCCTGCGTCACCATGCTCACCACGCGGCTGTCGCCGAACAGGAGCTCGTCGTTCGACTGTGCCTGGATGTCGATGAAGCCCGGCGCGACCACGCTGCCCGCCGCGTCGATCCGCTGCGTCGCGCTCGCTGTCGCTAGCATGCCGCGCGGCGCGATGCGCGCGATACGATCGCCGCGCACGCCGACGTCGCCGTAGAACCACGGATTGCCGCTGCCGTCCACGACCTTCGCGTTGAGGATAACTACGTCGTAACCGCCCGGCACGGACGCCGGCGATGATGCGGTGGTGCAGCCGCCGGCGACAAACGCCGAGAGCGCCGCAGAGAAAAGAACGCTGACAGGAACGCGCATGACTGGCTCCGGGGCAGGATTGACGGGCTGCTGCACGTGCTTATTTGAACCAGCGCTCTGCACAAGCTCAGACAGGATTCACAACAACCCGAGGGCTGTCTACGGCACGAGCGACTTCGGCGCGATGGCGCCGCGTGACCAGTCCTGCGCGCGCGAGACATCGGGCATCGACCAGTCGGCGCCGCGCCAACCACCGAAGCCGTCGAGCCGGAACAGCCAGAAGCCGGTGCTCGCATCGCTGACGGCGATCAGCCCGTCGGCATTGCGCACGTCGACGGCGATCGCGCCGTTGACCACGCTCGTTCCCTGCGGACGCTCGGCGCTGTCGAAGCCGGTCTCGTGGGCACAGAGACAGGTGAAGTGCCAGCCGACGGTGACGGGATTCGACGGGTCCACAACGTTGATCACCTGCAGCCCGTCCTCCATCGACGATACGAACGCCAGCGGCCAGCGCACCTCGGCGGCGCGCGCGGCGTCATGCCAGTCGGCGGTCCACGCACCGACGGGGCGCGAGATCGTTTGCGATTTTCCGGCGAGGCCGGGGCCAAGGTCGAAGAGGCGCAGCGGCGAGTACTGGTAGCCGGTGCTGCCAACGATGTACCGGCCGTCTGGTGTCGGAGCGATCGACCCGCCTCGGGTGACGCCGGCGGCGCCGACGACCGAGGTGAGGAGGAGCGGACTCTCGACGCGCGAGATGTCGTAGATGAAATAGCCGCCGCGTCCCGCGCCGTAGAATTTGTCCTGCGACGCTGCGGGATCGTAGCCGGCGAAGATGCCATCGTAGCCATCGTCACCGGCAGCCGCCGCGCCCGACGCGGGAATCGGCACGCGCCCGACGAGCGCCGCCGCGCCCTGCCCGCCGACGACGGCGTCGAGATCGTATACGTTCGCCTGGGCGCCACGCACGGCGGCGATCAGCAGCGGCCGGCCGCTCGAGTGCTTGTAGGTGAAGAGATCCCGCACGCCGCCCGGCATGTCGGGCGCGCGGATGCGCGCGACTTCGCGAATCGATGCGGTGTCGGGCAGCCCCGTGACATCGAAGACGATCGCCGCGAGATCCGCATCGAGGGTACCGCGCGCGAACTGCGTACCGAGCACGAGAAAGGTGCGCCCGCCGCTCTGGAAATAGCGCACGGTGACGCCGCCGAGTCCCTGATGCTGGTCCGCGCGCTCGATCCGCCAGCGGCGCAGCACCGTCGCGTGCTCGGGGACGCGCAGATCGATGGCGACGAAGCCGGCCTGGTCGAGCGACTGGGCGACGTAGGCGAACGGCCGCCGCACATCCTGCTCGAGCGCAACGTCGCCGACCTTGAAGAAGCCGCCGAGCGGGATGTGCGAGACGACGCGGACGTTGGGGCTGCCACCCGACTTGACGTTCGGCAGAACTCCTGGCTGCGCGCCGAGCGCGCGCGCGCCGAGGAGCGCGAGGAGCGAGAGGCGGAGCATCATAGGATACTGCGTACTACGTACTGCGTAGGCTGCCCGGGTTGCGCAGTACGCAGTACGTAGCAGGCCGGTGCGTCTAAGGGACCAGTTTCGCGCCGCCGGTCGCGACGACGGGACCACGATCCCAATCCTGCGAGCTGGAGACGTTGGGCATTCCCCAATCCTCGCCCTTCCACGACGTGAAGCCATCCATCTTGAACAACCAGAAGCCTGTGTTGGAGTCAGAGATGGTGATGAGCCCATCGGCGTCGCGCACCTTGATGCCGAACGCGCCCTGCATCACGGAGTTGCCTTCCCAGGCCGGCACGCCACCGAAGCCGCCCTCGTGCTTGCACTCGCAGGTGTAGTACCAGCCCACCGTTTGCGGATTCTTCGGATCGACGAGGTTGAAGACCTGCAGCCCATCCTCGTAGCCCGACACGAAGACGAACGGCCACTTCACCTCGTGGTTGTGCGACAGATCGTGCCAGTCCGCTGTCCACGCGCCGATGGGGCGATTGACTGTCTGCGCCTTCCCGGTGATCCCGGGGGTCAAGTCGAACAGGCGCAGCGGCGCGAACTGGTACTCGGCTTCCGTCACCACCACATCCTGGTTCGGCACGGGCGTGAACGTGTGACCGCCCGTGATGCCCGATGCGCCGACGATCGACGTGATCAGCTTGGGCGTCTCCGGCTTGCTCACGTCATAGAGGAAATAACCGCCGCGTCCCGCGCCGTAGAATTTGTCCTGACGCGTCTTCGAATCGTAGAAGACCTGGAAATCGTGATAGCCGGAGTTGCCGAGTCGCGTGCTCTCGTTCTCGGGAATCGGCACCTGGCCGATCAGCGCCTTGCTTGCGTCGGTCGGGTTGGCGAGCACCTTTTCCATGTCGTACACGAGGGCGTACGGGTGGGTCGCCGTCGCGAACAGCAGCACGCGGCCGTCGGAGTGCTTGTACGCGAACATGTTGTGGAAGCCGCCCGGCGACTCTGGATGTTTGATCCGCGCCACGATCTTTACCTTGCTCGTGTCGGGGAGCCCCGTGACGTCGGCGACCACCGCACCCAAGTCCGCGTCGGGACCCGAGCCGCCAAACTGCAGCGACTGCACGTAGTAGTACTTCGCGCCGCCGGTCTTCGACTTGATCTTGAAGTACTTGCCGTCCATGCCGCCGGTACCGCCGTGCAGCTCGGGGTTGTCGATCACCCAGCTGTAGATCTTCTTCGGGTGCTCGACATCCTTGATGTCGATGATCGAGAAGCCCTGCCGGTCGCGCGACTGTGCGACGTAGACGTACGGGCGCGACAGCTCTTGCTCCATCTCGTTGTCCATCACGCGGAAGAATCCGCCGAGCGGGATGTGCCCGAGCACGTGGATGTTGCCGCTTCCCGCGTGCTTCACACCGGGGAGGACGCCGGGCGCGTAGTCCTGCTGTGCGACGACCGTGGTGGCCGCGGCGCCGAGCATCATCGCAGCGGCGATGCCGGCGACGCTCGCTGACCGTACTTCGAGTAAGCGCATGCTCCAACCTCTCTCAAGGGAAAACGACGAACGAGCTACTGCTTCTTTGGATCGACGGTGAAGACCAAGTGCATCCCCGCCTCGAGATGCTCGGCGATGTGGCAGTGCGCCATCCATTTGCCGGGATTGGATGCGTCGAGGAGAATGTCTGCCGAGGTGCCGACTGGCAAGATCAGCACGTCACGCCACGCAAGATTTTTTTCCGGCCGGCCGTTGCGAGCCACGACGAGAAATCGCTGGCCGTGAAAATGGATCGGGTGGCTCATCGGGTGAATCGACTGGCCGTCGTTGGTGAGCCGGATCTTCACGACATCGCCCTGCGTGAAGTGCCAGTCGATGTCCATGTTGTCCTTTCCCGCGACGACGTCGCGCAAGATCCAGCGCACCTCCTTCGCCGTCGACACCCAGTTCATGTCCGGCATCCCATCGGCCCACTCGGCCGGCGGGAAATACATCGTGTCCACGCTCATGAACGCCGTCACCGGAACGGGGAGCCCCTGCATGTTGACGGTGAGCAGCAGCTCCTTGTCCGGCGCCTTGCTCGCGTACCGCCGGTACTTGTCGATGTCGGCCGCGAGCGCGGCGTTGGCGCGGAGCCTCGCGAACTGTGGCCCGAAATCCTTGGCCGATTGCTCCGGCAGCACGGTGACCGTGCCGAGCGTGTCGCCGATCGGGACGAAGAGGCCGGTGAAGTTCGCGAGCGCTTGCACGCGATTCGTGATCGCCACCGTGCCCGGCTTGTCGAAACGCACCTCGGCAATGTACCGCTGCGCCGGCGCGATCACGACGTTCGGCACCATGATCTCGCGCTCGTAGTTCGACAGGTCGGCGCCGACGAGCTTGATCGGCAGATCGCCGAAGCCGAGGTTGTACATCCGCGTGTTGGAGACGTCGGTGAGGAAGAAGCGCACGACG
>JBDUCS010000098.1:0-11766 GCA_040003335.1 Gemmatimonadaceae bacterium
AATCGCTGGCACGCGGCACGTGTTCTCGCTCGCGGACCACGGCGCCGACGCATGGTACGATCGCGCGGCCGCGACCTTCGCCGCCCTCGGCGCGCCGCTGCTGGCGCGCGCCGACCTGCACCTGTTCGGCGACCACAACGTCGCCAACGCCCTGGCGGCGTCGCTCGCGGTGATGGTGGCCGACGACGGGCACCGCACACCGGACGCGCGCGCGCGCATCGCCGACGGACTGCGCACCTTCCGTCCGCTCGCGCACCGGCTCGAGGTCGTCGGCGACTTCGGCGGCGTGCAGTGGATCAATGATTCCAAGGCCACCAACGTCAGCTCGACTCTCGTCGCGGTGCAAGGGATGACGCGGCCGACGATCCTGCTGCTCGGCGGGCGTCATAAGGGTGAGCCGTACACCGCGCTCGCCGAGCCGGCGCGAACGATTGTGAAGCGCGTGATCGCCTACGGCGAGGCGGGGCCGATCGTCGCGCAGGATCTCGGCGGCGTCGTGCCGCTCGACCTGGAGCGCGGCGCGTTCGAAACCGTCATGGCGCGCGCGCGCGCGGCGGCCGAGCCGGGCGACGTGGTGCTCATGTCGCCGGCGTGCAGCAGCTACGACATGTTCAACAATTACGAGGAGCGAGGCGCGGCATTTCGGCGCCTCGCCGCTAGCGAATGACGGCGGCGGCGCGATCGATCGCCGCCGTGCCCGGCGTGCGCGTGCGGTGGCGGATGGGCGTCGAGGGGCGCGCGCTCAGCATCCTGACGCTGGCCATGTGCTGCTTCGGGCTCGCCGTGCTCTACAGCGCCAGCGCGCTCTCGGCGATGCACGAGGGACACGAGAGCTGGTACTATCTCGTTCGCCAGGTGCAGGGGATGGCGATCGGCGCCGTCGCGTTCGCCGCCGGCGCCAAGATCGACGCCGACCGATGGCGCAAGTGGGCGTGGCCGGTGATGCTGTGCACGATCGTGCTGCTGCTCGTCCCGATCCTGCCGTTCACAACGCACATCGCGCCGCGCATCCACGGATCGCGCCGGTGGGTGAACGTCGGCTTCGCCTTCCAGCCATCGGAGCTCGCCAAGCTCAGCGTCGTGATCTGGTCGGCGATGCTCGTCGTGAAGAAGGGCGACCAGATGCGGCGCCTCACGAAAGGCGTGCTCCCGTTCCTCGTCGTGATCGGCCTGCTCGACGTGCTGGTGGTTCTCGAGCCCGATCTCTCGCAGGCGATGGCGTACACGCTGATGCTCGGGATCATCCTCTTCGCCGGCGGGCTCCGCGTCGGCCACGTCGTGATGCTCTCGGCGCTCGCGGTGCCCGTGCTCTGGAAGGAAGTCTCACACTTTCAGTACGCCCTGATGCGAATGATGTCGTTCCCCGTGCCGGGCAAAGAGGTGACGGAGATCAACTTTCAGCTCCGGCAGTCGTTGATCGCCGTCGGCTCAGGTGGGTTCTTTGGCAAGGGATTTGGCGAGGGATACCAGCAGAACGGCTTTCTCCCCTTTCCGTATAACGATTTCATCGGCGGCAACATCGGGGAGGAATGGGGTTTTCTCGGGCTCTTGCTCGTCACGACGGCCTTCGCGCTCTACTGCTGGTTGGGATTTCGGATCGCGCGTGGCGCACGCTCGCCCTTTCTCAAGCTGGCGGCGATCGGTCTGACCGCGACGGTCGTGATCACCGCCTACCTGCACATCGGCGTGGTGATCGGACTGCTGCCGACGACCGGCCTCACGCTTCCGTTTTTCTCCTATGGCCGGACGAATCTCGTTCTCTCGATGTTGATGACCGGCATTCTGGCCAACATCGGGAGCGAGCGGGTCAAGGTGTTCGGCGAGCAGGCGACCGAAGTATGAGGATCGCGGATCGTGAATCGAGCGTTGTGGGACGCGAGACGGGCGCGTGACGAGCGACCCTTCGAACCACAATCCGCGATCCACGATCTTGTTCGCGGGCGGCGGTACCGGCGGCCACCTGTACCCAGGGCTCGCCATCGCCCGCGCGATGGTCCGGCTCGATCCGCGCGCCGAGCCGTTTTTCATCGGCGCGAAGCGTGGCATCGAGCGCGACGTGCTCCCGGGGACCGAGTTCCGTCACAGCCTCCTCGATCTCCATCCCCTCTACCGCGCCCGCCCGTGGGAGAATTGGCGTACGGTCGCCGGGCTCGCCCGCAGCTGGCGCGGGCTCGGCGATGCCGTGAGGCGGGAGCGGCCGGCGGTTGCCGTCGGCACGGGCGGGTACGCATCCGGCGCGACGCTCGCCTATGCGGCGATGCACGGCATCCCGACGGCGATTCAAGAGCAGAACTCGTTCGCCGGCGTCACCACGCGGGCGTTGAGCCGCTTCGCGCGCGAGATCTACCTCGGCTACGGCGAGGCCGCGGCGCAGCTGCGCCCGCGGCGGGGCGCATGGATGTCCGAGACCGGCAACCCGATCGACCCGCCGCCGGCGCCGCGTCCCAGTCGCGCGGCGGCACGCGCAGGATGGGGATTCACCGCGGCCGACAGCCGGGTGCTGCTCGTCTTTGGCGGGAGCCAGGGCGCGCGCGCGATGAACGATGTCGTCGCCCAGTGGATTGGGCGCGGCGTTCCGGATGCGCTCTCCATCATCTGGGGTACGGGGAAGGGCACGTTCGAGCGCTACGCACCGCTGGCGAGCGACCGTGTCCAGATCGTCCCGTTTCTGTCGCCGATCGCCGACGCCTATGCCGCCACCGATCTTGCGCTCACCCGCGCGGGCGCGATCACGCAGGCGGAGCTCTGCGCGTGGGGAATACCCTCGATCTACGTGCCGCTCCCCACCGCCGCCGCCGACCATCAGACTGGCAACGCGCGCGCGCTGGCGGCGATCGGCGCCGGCATTCATCTACCCCAATCCGAGCTCACGGTAGAGGGGCTCGACCAAACCGTCCGCTCGCTGCTTGGGGACCAGCCACGGTTATCAGCGATGGCGGCGGCGGCGTCGGCGAGGGGCAAGCCGGACGCGGCGGAGAACATTGCGCGCCGGATACTTACCTTAGCCAACCTCAAGCAAATTCCCGGATAAATATCGCTTGAGTCGGCAGCCGCCCGGACGCTATATTGGCCGCGCCGCCACATGTCGCCATTCAATCCCACCGATCCCAGGCCGGTTCACTTCGTCGGCATCGCCGGCGCCGGCATGAGCGCCCTCGCCGAGCTCCTGGCTCGGCGCGGCGTTCGCGTGACCGGGTGCGACGCGAGCGCCGGATCGGTCGCCGATTTGGAGCGTCTCGGTATCATCGTCGCCGACCACCACGATGCCTCCCACGCCGAGCTCGCGCAGGCGCTCGTCGTCACGTCGGCGATGCCAAAGGATCATTCCGAGTTGATGCACGCGCGCCAGCTCGGCATCCCGGTGATTCGCCGCGCCGAGGCGCTGGGTGAGGCAGTGCGTGGCGGCGAGGTCGTCGGTATTGCCGGGACGCATGGCAAGACGACGACGACGGTGATGACGACAGAGGCGCTCGCGGGCGCCGGCCTCGTGCCTACGGGCATCGCCGGGGGACGCGTCGGCGACTGGGGCGGCAATCTTAGCGCAGGCGGCGACACCTTGTTCGTGGTCGAGGCGGACGAGTACGATCGCTCGTTTCTCGCGCTTCCGGTGACCGTCGCCGTCGTGACCAACGTCGAGGCCGATCACCTCGACATCTACAAGGATCTGGCCGAGATTCGCGACACGTTCGCGCAGTACGTGAGCGGTGCGCGCGCGATCGTACTCTGCGGCGACGATGTCGGCGCGAACTCGCTCCCCGTGCCGAGCTCGGCCGAAGTGATCCGCTACGGATTCTCGTCGGCCAATGCGCGGCTGATCGCGCAGGACGTGCGGCTCGTCGACGGCGGCGAGGTGTTTGCCGTCGTGTTCGACGGCGAGGAAGTGGGCGACGTCGCCCTCAGGGTACCGGGCCGGCACAACGTCCTCAATGCGCTCGCCGCGCTCGGGGCTGGACTCGCGCTGGGCGCGAGCGTCAACGCCATGGCCACCGGACTCGCGCGGTTTCGCGGCGTCGAGCGCCGCTTCCAGCGGCTCGGCGAGGTGGGCGGCGTGATGGTGATCGACGACTATGCGCACCATCCGACGGAGATCGGCGTCACGCTCGACGCCGCGCGCGCGGCGTATCCCGGGCGCCGGATCATCGCGGCGTTCCAGCCGCACCTCTTCACGCGAACGCGCGACTTCGCGACGGAGTTTGCGGCGGCGCTCTCGGGCGCGGACGCCGTCTTCCTGACCGAGATCTATCCGGCGCGCGAGCAGCCCATCGCGGGCGTGACGTCGACGCTGATCGAGCGCGGGCTCGGCGACACGATGGCGAGCTGGCGCGGCGACCGCGTCGCGCTGGCCGAAGCGCTGGCGGCCGGCGTGCGGCCCGGCGACGTCGTGCTGACGATGGGCGCCGGCGACATCACGCGAAGCGGGCCCGAGCTGCTGCAGCGCTTGTCGGCGCCCGCGTGACGCCCTCCCGCTCGCGCGCATCGGCGATCTGGGCGCGCCTGGTCGCCTCCGCCCGATGGCTGTGGTGGAAGCCGCTCGCGCTCGGCGTGGTGCTCGTCGCCGCCGCGAGCGCTCCATGGTGGGGGCCACGCGCGCTGCGTCCGTTGGCCTACTTTCACGTGCGCCGCATCGAGGTAGTGGGGGCGCGCTTTCTCGCGCCGTCGGATGTGGTCGATCGGCTGCGCGTCGACACGGCCAGCTCGGTGTGGGACGACCTGCGCCGGCTCGAGCGTCGCGTCGCGGCGCACCCGCAGGTGCAGTCCGTCATGGTGGAGCGGAAGCTGCCCGCCACGATTGTCGTGCGCATCATTGAGAACTTGCCGGTCGCGCTCATGCCGGGGCGGGACGGGCTCACGCCCGTCGATGCGACGGGCCGCATTCTGCCGATCGATCCGAGTCGAGTCGGCGTCGACCTCCCCGTTGTGCCGCGCGCCGATACGAGCATACTTCGGTTGCTGGGTGACGTCCGTGCACTGGCGCCGGCGATCTTCGATCGCATCAGCGATGCGCGGCGGAGCGGGCGCGACGAGCTGGTGCTTCGTCTTGCGACGTTGCGCGTGCTCGTGCGTCCTGACATTGCAATCGGCCGGCTGGCCGACATCGTTCCCGTGGAGCAGGACGTGGCGAAAAAGAACAAGCGCCTCGCCGAGCTCGACCTCCGTTTCCGAGACCAAGTGATCGCCAGAGTGCAATGAATCCCGATCGGTTAGTGGCCGGACTCGACATCGGCACCGCGAAGACGACCGCGCTCATCGCCGAAGTCGTCGGCGAGTTCCCGCGCAACCCCACGATCAAGATCCTCGGCGTCGGCCAGACGCGCACCTCGGGGATGCGTCGCGGTGTCGTCTCCGACATCGAAGAGACGACGCGATCGATCAAGCAGGCGCTCCAGGACGCCGAGCGCATGGCCGGGGCGAAGGTCGAGTTCGTGTATGCCGGCATCGCCGGCGAGCACGTGCAGGCGATGACGAGTCACGGTGTCGTCGCGGTCAACGGCGACGAGATCTCGAAGCCCGACGTCGACCGCGCCAACGAAGTCGCGCGCGCCCACGCGCTCCCGACGGATCGCGAGCTGCTACACGCGATTCCGCAGGAGTACCGCGTCGACAAGAACAACGGCATCCGCGACCCGATCGGGATGATCGGCACGCGCTTGGAGACCGAGGTCTATCTCGTCACGATCGGGTCGTCGCCGGCGATGAACTTGCGGAAGGCGATCGAGCGCGCCGGCTACAAGACGCGCGAGCTGGTGCTCGAGCCGTTGGCGAGCGCGCTGAGCGTGTTGACGGAGGACGAGAAGGAGCTCGGGGTCGCGCTCGTCGAGATGGGAGCGGGGACGACCGACCTCGCGATCTTCCACGAGGGAAAGATCCGGCATTTGGGCACGCTGGCCTACGGCGGAAGCAACGTCACGAGTGACATCGTGCACGGTTTGGGCGTCACTCAAGCGGATGCCGAGCGGCTCAAGGAGCGTTTCGGCTGCGCGTACGAACCACTCGTGGATCCGGCCGATGTGATCCAGCTGCCGAGCACCGTGGCGCAGGGCGACCGGCAGATTCCTCGGGAGCTGTTGAGCCACATCATCCATCAGCGGATGGACGAGATCTTCGATCTCGTGCAGCGTGACATCTCGGGCGCGGGATATGCCGGACGATTGAGCGCGGGGATCGTGCTCACGGGCGGCGCTGCGGCGATTCAGGGCTCGGCGGAGCTGGCGAGCGACGTGTTTGGGACGGGCGTCCGAGTCGGATCGCCGGCCGACGGTGTCGGCGGACTGAGCGATTCGGTCGAAGCGCCGCGTTTTGCAACGGTCGTCGGGCTCGCGCTCTATGGTGCACACCGCATGGCTCTCGGCGCCGGCGGCGGCTCCAAACGACGCGGCGTGGGTTCGCCCGGCATGGACAAGCTTGCCGAACGCGTCAAGGCGTGGCTGCAGGACTTTTTCTAGCCTCTTTCGCTTTTTCTCTCCGCAGTTATCAATCGGCAAGTCAGCTCCGACGGAATTGCCGGTGATTGTATGCTGTTATTTCCAAACGAAGCCCTTATATTCTGCCAACCTTCCGCGAGCCTCTGCGTCTCCCCCCCGACGCGCAATCGATGAAGGGCTTCGCTGGCCGCAGTGCGTAGCACAGTACGTCCCGCCTAGAGTCCGACCCATTCTCCTCTCGGAGCCGTCCGTCAAATGATCTTCGAGTTCGAAGAGAGCACCTCGCAGAGCGCCCGCATGAAGGTGGTGGGCATCGGCGGTGGTGGCGGGAACGCCGTGAACCGCATGATCGAGGAGCATCTGAACGGCGTCGAGTTCATCTCGGTCAACACCGACGCGCAGGCGCTGCTCAACTCGAAATCCGACCTGAAGATCCAGATCGGCAAGAAGCTCACGCGCGGGCTCGGCGCGGGCGCGCGTCCTGAGATCGGCCGGCAGGCGATCGAGGAGAGCCGCGAAGAGGTGCTGCGCATTCTGCAGAACTCGGATCTCGTCTTCGTCACCTGCGGCATGGGCGGCGGCACGGGTACAGGTGCGGCACCGATTGTCTGCGAAATGGCGCGCGAGGTCGGCGCGCTCACCGTTGGCATCGTCACCAAGCCGTTCCTGTTCGAGGGACGGAAGCGGATGCGGCAAGCCGATATGGGCATCGCCGAGATGCGGAAGCACGTCGATACGATGATCGTCGTTCCGAACGAGCGGCTGCTTGCCGTGGTCGGGAAGGGGATTCCGTTCCAGGACGCGCTCAAGAAGGCAGACGAAGTGCTGCTGCACGCCTGCGCGGGCATCTCCAACCTTATCAGCGTCACGGGTCTCGTGAACGTCGACTTCGCCGACGTGCGCACGGTGATGCAGAACGGCGGCTCGGCGCTCATGGGCACCGGGATCGGCCGCGGCGAGAACCGGGCGATGGAAGCGGCGCAGCAGGCCATCTCGTCCCCGCTCCTCGATAACGTCTCGGTGTCGGGCGCCACGGGCGTGCTGGTGAACATCACGGGCGGCAACGACCTCACGCTGGGCGAAGTGCACCAGATCAACGAGATCGTGCACGACGCGGTGGGCGACGACGCGGAGATCATCTTTGGCGCGGTGAACGAGCCGGCGATGCAGGGCGAGATTCGCGTGACGGTGATCGCGACGGGCTTCGACCGCGAGGCGTCGGCGGGGGGGAGCGCGACCAAGGCCACCGGTGCGGGTCCCTCGACACCGGTCATTCCGTTTCCGGGTCAACGCCCCCCGCGGATGACGCAGAGCCCATCGCGTCCGCCCCAGCCGAACGAATCGCCGGCGCGCGCATCGAGTAGCACCAGCCGTCCCACGCCCGCGAGCGGCACGGACAAGCGCGTCGAGGATCTCAGCGACATGGAGATCCCGACGTTCATCCGGAGACAGATGGACTGATGGCGGCTCGTTTCCGTTTTCGAGCGCCGGCACGCGTCGTCACGACGATCGCGGCCGGCGCTCTCGCCATCGCGGTCATCGCGTACGGACGATCGGCGCTTCCCGCCGCGCGCGCCGTTCCGCTCGCGATCGTCGTGCCTGACTCGGAACAGTGGAGCGAGCGCTTCGACACCCTGCGATCCGGCGAGACGCTCGGCGCGGTGCTCGCGCGGGGCGGATTGTCGGGCGATGCCGCGGCGGTCGCGATCAAGGCCGCGCCGATCGACGAGCGGCGTGTGCCGGCCGGAATGCCGGTGATTCTGCGGAGCCGCAAGAGCGAGACGACGCCGAGCGAGGTGATCTTCAAGCTGTCGATCGACCGTCTCGTGCGGCTGCGCAAGAGCGGGGCGGTCGCCAACACGTGGAGTGGCGAGGAAGAGCGGCTGCTCTGGACGACCGACACGATCATCGTGACGGGCGTCATTCGCTCGACCTTGTACGAGGCGCTCGACGTCGGCGCGGCGACGGTGCTCCCAAAGGGCGCACGGGCCGAGCTGGCGTGGTCGATGGCCGACGTCTACGAGTACCGCGTGGACATGAGCCGCGAGCTGCAGCCGGGCGACTCGTTCCGCGTCCTGTTCACGCGCGGCACGCTACCGGGTGGCGCCGTGAAGATCGGTGAGATTCTCGCGGCGCGCTTCAACCTGTCGGGATCGCCGGCCGAGGCGGTGCGCTTCGATCAGGGCGGTCGCGTCTCCTATTACGATCAGACCGGCAAGTCGATGCGCGCCGGATTTCTACGCGCCCCGCTGGAGTTCCGCCGCATCTCGAGCGTGTTCGGCCTGCGCAAGCATCCGATCCTCGGCATCTGGCGCGCGCACAAGGGCACGGACTACGCGGCGAACGCGGGCACGCCGGTGCGGAGCATCGGCGACGGCACCGTGATCTTCGCGGGCAAAAGGCACGGCTACGGCAACGTGTTAGAGATCCGGCATCGCAACGGCTACGTGAGCCGATACGGGCATCTCCGCGCCTTCGCGGCGACCGCGCGCGCCGGCAGGCGTGTGACGATCGGCCAGACGGTCGCCTTTGTCGGGATGACCGGCCTGGCGACGGCGCCGCATCTGCACTTTGAGATCCTAGTCAACGGCGTGCAGCGCGATCCGCGCAGCGCGCTGAAGAAGCAGGATGGCGACCCCGTGCCAGCCGCCGAACGCGCGCGCTTCGACGTGGTGAGCGCTGCGCTCGTCGCCCGTCTCGATCTGCGCGCCACCGTGTCCCCGAAGGACGTCGCGATTCGCTAGCGCGAGCGCCCCAGCGCAAGTGCTGCGTAGCGCGTACCTGCACGGCGTGCGTTTGGACCACTGGCGTCCCGGAGTAGCTTTCTCGAATGACTGCGTGGGTTCTCGCGGTGATCGGCGGTGCGCTGGTCGCCGCGCTGATGTATCTGCTGCGGGAAACGGGATCGCCGGCGCAGCTCGGGCCGGCGGTCGCGTTGCGTGCCGTCGCGCTCGCGCTCGTCGCGGCGCTCCTCCTCGATGCGCCGTCCGGCGGCGCGCGCGTTCCGCCGCCGCTGGTTGCGCTCGACGTCTCGTCGAGCTGGCTCCGCGGCGGCGACTCGACGGCGTGGAAGACGGCGCGCGACCGGGCGCGCTCGATGTCGCGCGACTCGCTCTTTGTCTTCGGCGATTCACTGCGGCCGGGTGCCGCGCCCGATGGGCCACATGACCTGGCCAGCCGGGTGCAGTCGCTTGCCGAGCGCGCGTCGGGCGCGGGGCGGCCGCTCATCATCATCACGGACGGTGAGCTCGACGACGCGGCCGCGGCGCGGGAATTTCCCGCCGGTTCGCGCGTCGAAGTGATCGCCCGCCGCCCGGTCGTCGACGTGGGCGCCATCTCGATCGACGCGCCGCGCGCCGCGGTGACGGGCGATACGATCGACGTGCGCGTCTCGCTGCGGAACGGTGCGCTCGCATCGGGCGAGGGGTCGCTCGTGCTCCTGCTCGGCGCCAAGACGCTCGCCACCGTTCGCAGCGACTCGCTCGCCGCGCGCGCCGAGCGAACGGTGACGCTGCGCGTGCCGCTCGGTGCGGTGGAAGGGGCGACGACACTCGCCGCGGCGGTCACGACTCCGGGCGACGCCGAGCCGCGAAACGATACGGTCGCCGTACCGATCGACGTCTCGCGGGCGGCGGGGGCGGTGCTGGTGTCGACGTCGCCAGACTACGACGCGCGCTTTCTCATTCCCGTGCTCCGCGGCGCCGTGTCGCTCCCGACGCATGCGTACTTCCGCGTCGCGCCGGGCGTGTGGCGCAGTGAAGGCGCGCTCGGCGCGGTGAGCGAGGCCGACGTGCGGCGCGCGGTGCGCGAAGCACCGCTGGCGATTCTGCACGGCGACACGGCGCTGTTCGGCGCCCCGCGCGACGCGACGTCCGGCGCGCTCGCCCTTCTCGCGTCGGCGGGCGATGCGGCGGAAGAATCGTATCCGATGGGTGCGCCACCGTCGCCGATCGCCGGCGCGTTGTCGGGCATCGCGTGGGACAGCCTGCCGCCGCTGGACGCGTCGCCGCAGCGTGTGAGCGGGGACTGGGAAGGGCTCACGGCGGCGCGCGGCCGGCAGTTCGATCGCCGCGCGGTCATCGCGGGAACGGAGCGCGGCCGTCGCGTCGTCGTTGCCGGCGCGTCGGGCTTCTGGCGCTGGCGCTTTCGCGGCGGAAGCGCGGGCGACGCCTACGCCGCGTTGTGGGGGAGTGTGTTCGATTGGCTCGCCGCGGAGCGCACCGACGTGCGCGCGGCGGTTCCGGCGGATGGTCTCGTGCGCGCCGGTGAGCGCATCCGATGGCGGCGCGGCGCAAAGGCGGATACCCTGGTGGTCGCCCGCCTGTCGCGCCGCGGCGCGACATCGACCGACTCGCTGACGCTGCGCTTCGGCCGTGACCTCGGCATCACGGAGAGCGAGCCGCTGGCGCCGGGCGTGTACGACGTACGCGTGCCGGGCGGACAGAGCGTGCTGGTCGTCAACCCATCGCGCGAGCTCCTTCCGCGCGCCGCGGTCATCGCAGCCGGACCGACCGGCGGCGTCGCGATCGCCGGCGACCGGCCGCGATTGCGCGATCACGGGTGGGCCTATCTGTTGGTGCTCGTGGCGCTCTGCGGCGAATGGGTTGTACGGCGTCGATCCGGATTGCGCTGACTGGCGACGCGGGAACGAAATTGTAGAAACCATGCGTTCTATTCGCGCTCGTGTCCTCTGCGTGGTGATTCGATTTGGCGAGACTGATCAAGAAGAGCGGCGACGTGCCGCGCCGGTCGCTGTGGCAAAAGTTGAAAGACGTGGCGCTGATGGACGTCGCGGTGATCGCGCGCGGCGGCGTCAGCGCGGGATCGCTCGAGCGGCTCGAGCAGATGTTGCTCGAGGCGGACTTTGGAGTGGCACCCACGCTGCGGCTGGTGTCCGACGTGGAGCAGCTCGCGGCGCGCGGCAAGGTCAAGACGCAGGATGAGTTCGCCGGGGCACTGCGTGACGGGATCGAGCGCGCGTTGCGCGCCGGGAACAGCGAGCCCGCGCTCGTCTTCGCCGCGTCGGCGCCGACGGTCATCCTCGTCGTTGGCGTGAACGGCGCCGGCAAGACGACGTTCATCGGCAAGCTGTGCGCGCGGCTGCGCGCCGAGGGCAAGAGCGTGCTCGTCGGCGCCGGCGACACCTACCGCGCCGGCGCGATCGACCAGCTGCGCGTATGGGCCGAGCGCACGGGCGCGCAGTTCGTCGGCAACAGGGCCGGCAGCGACGCAGCGGCGGTGGCGTTCGACGCGATCGAGGCCGGCATCGCGCGCCGGGTCGACGTCGTGCTCATCGACACCGCGGGGCGATTGCACACGCAGGACAACCTGATGACGGAGCTGC
>JBDUCS010000388.1:0-3468 GCA_040003335.1 Gemmatimonadaceae bacterium
GCGCCTGCCGGCTGCTCGGCCCAAAGTGGTGCGCGAGCTCGTCGTACTGCATGTACGTGCTGTAGATGACCGGCACGCCGAGGTAGATGTCGAGCAGAATCGCCATCGTCTGCAGCTCGCGCACGACCACGTTGCTGAGAATGCGAACGAACGGAAAGATGCCCTCGGAGTGCGTGACACGGCCGCGCAGGCCGGCCATCGTGCGCTCCCACTCTTCACGCAGGAACTCCCAGATGCTCTGCACGACGATGCGTGCCATGCGTACGGGGTGCACGAGCATCAGGAGCGCCATGCGTGTGCCGCCGAGCCGCCGGTACACGGACATCTTTTCGCGCGTCGCGACGGTGAAGGCGACTGTCTGTGCATCGCCGTCGAGGAGATTCACGTAGCTCGAGCCGCCGGCCAGCGCGCCCGGCGTGCGGATGCGGTCGCGGATGTACTGCACGCCCTGCGGCGCGTTGCACGTGATGACACGGCGCTCGGCTTTGTCATAGAAGCGAAACGCCGGAATGCCGCCGTTCTCGCCGTGGAAGATGCCGGCCTGGCAGTACGGCGTCGCGGACGGAAGCCCGCAGATCCACCGGCGGACCGCGAAGCCATCGTCCGCCAGGAGGCGCGCGATGGTGGGGCAGTAGCCGAGGCGGAGCGCGCGCCGCAAGTCGGCGTACGCAAGCGCGTCGATCTGCAGCATGACGAGTCCGCGCCGCTCGTCGCGCGCTCGCCGTTCGCGCGCGAAGGCGCGATACTTCAGGTCGTAGTACCAACGGAGCGCGCGTCCCATTCGGCGATGACCGCGGCGCTCTGGCATCGTCGATTGCACCGGAGTGTGAATGGAGTCGTCCGCGTCGCTCGGAGTCGTCATCGCCTTTACCGCCGGGTTGCTGAGCTTCCTGTCGCCCTGCGTGCTGCCGCTGATCCCAAGTTACGTCACCTTCATCACGGGGATGAGCCTCGAGGAAGTGCAGGGAGCGCGCCGCACGGCGCTCGTCCACGCGCTCCTCTTCGTCACCGGCTTCACGCTCATCTTTCTCCTCCTGGGCGCGACGGCGACGATGCTCGGACGCGTCTTTCTGGCGTACCGCGATTGGATCAGCCGCGCCGGCGGCGTGCTGATGATCCTGTTCGGGCTGTACTTGCTCGGGATCGCGCGCATCCGCGCGTTCGACATGGAGCGGCGCGTGCACCTCGCGGACAAGCCCGTCGGCTACGTGGGGACGCTCGTCGTCGGCATCGCCTTCGGCGCCGGCTGGACACCGTGCATCGGTCCGATCCTCGGCTCCATTCTCACGTACGCGTCGTCTACCGCCGACTGGCACCGCGGCGTGCTGCTGCTCTTCGCGTACTCATTGGGCTTGGCCGTTCCGTTTCTGATCGCCGCGCTGGCGATCGACAAGTTCATGTCGGCCTTCCGCAAATATCGCGGCGGGATGATCTGGGCCAACCGGATTGGCGGCGTTCTGCTCATCGCCGTGGGCTTGCTGCTGATCACCGGCTCGTTCACCCTGCTGGCGGCGTGGCTCAGCCGTATGACGCCTGACGCACTGCGTAGCAGAATCTAGCATCGCGACATGGAGCCCACGCTCTACACTCCTCCCCAACCTCCAACCGGAATCCGCCAGTGTCCTTCGACCAGTATCACGAGCCGCCCGACGAGCTGTCCGACAAGACGCGCACCTTTGCGCGCATGATCACGTCGTTGATCGAGGAGGCGGAGGCGATCGGATGGTACGAGCAGCGCATCTCGGTCGAGAAGGACAAGGGCGCGCGTGCGATCATGCGGAATGCGCAGAAGGAGGAGTTCAAACATTTCGGCATGGATCTCGAGTTCCTCCTCCGCCGCACGCCGCTCTGGCGCGAGATCCTCCAAAAGATCCTCTTCACGACCGGGGATATCGTAGAGCACGGTGAGGAGGCCGAAGAGGACGCCTGACCGCGGACCGAGGATCGCGGATCGTGGATAGTGGCTCGTGGGAACTACGGACTGGGACCCTACGGTAGTCGCAATCCGTGCTCCGGCGTGCGCGGCCCGCTCTCTGCGGCCCGCAATCCGCGATCCGTCCAACCAGCGATCCGTCGCGGGAGCTCCATCGCCGGAATCGGCTTGGTCAGCACGTCGATGCAGCCGGCCGCGACGCAGCGCGCGCGCACGTCGGCCGCGTCGTGGCCGGTGACGGCGACGGTGGGCGGGGGCGTCACACCGGCGGCGCGCAGACCGTCGAGCACGGCGAGGCCGTCACCGTCAGGGAGACTCAGGTCGAGCAGAATCATGTCCGGCCGGTCGCGCGTCGCGGCGGCGACCGCCGCGCGCACCGATTCGGCCGCCGATACTCGGTGGCCCGTCTGCTCGAGGAGCATGCGGAGCGCGGCGATCACGAGCGCGCTATCCTCGACGAGCAGTACGTGCGTCGCCGCGCCGGGCGCCGTCACTCGGCGCCGCTCGCCGGCGCCGGTGGTGGCGTCTTGATCGGAATGGTGAAAAAGAAGCGGCTGCCGTGGCCGAGGGCGCTGTCCACCCAGATCTCGCCATCGTGGAGCTCGACAAATTTGCGCGCGATGGCGAGACCGAGTCCCGTGCCGTGATGGCGCCGCGACGCCGACGCGTCGACCTGCGCGAACTCGTGAAAGATGAGGTCGTGATGCTCGGGCGCGATCCCGATCCCGTTGTCGCCGACCTCGATCAGCGCCGCGTCGCCCTTCGCCGTCGACCGGCGGCTCGCCATGATCCAGATGCGGCCCCCGTTCGGCGTGAAATCGATCGCGTTCCCGATGAGGTTGCCGAGCACATGCGCCACCTTGTCGCGGTCGGCATAGAGCGTCGGAAGCGTCGTCGCGATGTCGATGTCCAGCGTGTGCGTTTTCTTGGCGATCAACGACTCGCTCATCACGGCCACCTGCTCGAGCAGCTCGCTCACGGTGAAGGCAGAGCGCACCAGCGTGAGCTGGTTCGCCGCGCCGCGCGCGTAGGTGAGAATCTCGTTCACCATGTCGAGCAGCTGCCGCCCGCCGCCGATGATGCCGCTCAGGCTCTCGCGCTGCCGGTCAGTGAGCTCGCCGAGCAGGCCGTCGCGCAGTATCTCCGCGTGGGTGATCACCGCCGTGAGCGGCGTGCGCAGATCGTGCGAGATGTTGGAGAGAAATTGCGTCTTGAGCGCGTCCTGGTTGCGCATCTCGGCGATCACGCGCGCCTGCTCCGAGTGCTGCTCCTGCACGGCGAGCAGCCGTCGCTCGATCGGCGAGCGGTCGGTGTAGACGCGATTCATGGGCGGTATTCTAGTGGCTGGCAACGAGGAAGTGGAAGTGGAGGTGAGCGCGGAGGCGGCCAGCCCGCGACCTACGATCCGCGCGTGACAATTCGCGTTTCGTATCCCCGATCACAATTGCGACGACTTCCGAGGGATGGGGCATTTGGGCGAACAACGCTTTCCGGGGCGGGTATGTAAAATGAGCAGGTGCCACGGTGTGGCACAT
>JBDUCS010000389.1:0-3466 GCA_040003335.1 Gemmatimonadaceae bacterium
GCCGGCGAAGTAGCTCACGATTCCCGCGCTCGCCTGCATCACCGGCGACAGCGGATCGAGCGCGCACGCGCCATCGATCTCGGTGATCGCCGCGCGGAACTCGCCGCGCGGCACGAGGCAGTCGAGCGCGAAGCGCTGGTGGGCCGGCGCATCGCGCGGGCTTAGCGCGAGGGCACGCCGAAACGAGTCCTCGGCGCCGGCCCAGTCCCAGTCGAACAAGGCGCGAACGACGCCGAGGCGCACGTGCGCTTCCGCGTACGTCGGATCGCGGCGGAGCGCCTCGAGCGCCGCGTCGCGCGAGAGCGGCATGACATCGCGCGCCGTGCGAATGCCGTAGACGGCGAGCAGCGCCAGACTCTCCGACAGGCCGACGTACGCCGGCACGTAGTCCACGTCCGCGGCGATGGCGTCCTGGAAAAAGCCGATGCTCTTGCGCAGCCCCTCCTCGGTGCGCTGGTTGGCGCTGAACCGTCCCCGCAGATACGCGTCGTGCGCCACGGTATCGTGTGTCGCGGAGACGGTGATGGGGCGGGCGGCGGCGCCGAGCAGCTGCACCTCGAGCGTCTCGACGATCTTGGCGGCGATGTCGTCCTGAATCGCGAAGACATCGTCGAGCTCGCGATCGTACTGCTCCGACCAGAGCTGAAAGCCCGACCGCGCGTCGACCAGATGCGCACGCACACGCACGCGATCCTTGGCGCGGCGCACGTTTCCCTCGAGCACCGACGCGACGCCGAGCTTGTCCGCCACCGCCCGCACGTCGGCCTGCGATCCACGGAACGCATAGCTCGAGCTGCGCGCCGCAACGCGCAGTCCCCGAATGCCGCTCAGCGCTCCAATGATCTCGTCGGTCACTCCTTCGGAGAAAAAGTCCATGTCCGGGTCGTTGCTGCCGTTGCCGAACGGCAGCACCGCGATCGAGGGCCGCTCGTCCGGCGCGGCCACGGCGGCCTGCGTCGCGGGCATCAGCGCCGTCGTCGGCATCGCGACGCCATCCGCGGCGCGGCGCAGCGCGGTCGCGAAGTGCAGCATGCCGTCGAACCGCTCGCCGGGCGTCACCGCCAGCGCGCGCGCGACGACGTCGTCGATGTGCTCAGGCAGCTCCGCGGCGAGGTCGCGAATGCGCGGCGGTGGCCCGATGAAGCGGCGCGCGATCGTCGCCTGCGCCGTGTCCGCCTTGAACGGTGGCTGGCCGGTGAGCATCTCGAACAGCACCGCGCCGAGCGCATATTGGTCGGCCCGGCCGTCGACGTTCGTGTCGCCTGCCGCCTGCTCGGGGCTCATGTAGGCCGGCGTCCCCACGGCGAAGCCGAGCCCGGTCACGCGCTGGTCGGCCGCCTCGTGAATCGCCCGCGCGATGCCGAAGTCGGCCAACACGGCGTGGCCGCCCAGGAGCAGTATGTTCTCCGGCTTCACGTCGCGGTGCACGATCCCCGCGGCGTGCGCGTACTCCAGCGCGTCAGCCGTCTCGCGCACGATCTCCACGGCGACGTCGATCGGAAGCCGTCCCTGCTTCGCCATCAGATCGCGCAACGTATCGCCCTCGACGAACGGCATCACGTAATACGGCAGTCCGTCCGCCGTCCCCGAGTCGAGCACCGGCAGGATGTGCGGATGCGCGAGCCGCGCCGCGAGCTGGATCTCGCGCAGAAAGCGCTCTTTGCCGAGCGACGCGGCGATTTCGGGGAGCAGAAGCTTTACCGCGACGCGTCGGTCGTGCTTCCGGTCGAGCGCGAGAAACACCACCGCCGCGCCGCCACGCCCCAGCTCGCGCTCGAACAAATACTGCGACTCGACAGCGGCGCCGATCCGGTCGATCAGCTGGCTGGTCATGACGCGAGGCGCGCCGCGAGATTCATAGACAGCGACGATAGTGGTCGCATTAGAGCGCGTCAACGGGGCCAGCGTAGCGGCTTACCATCCTCCGCCGAGCGCCTTGTAGAGCTGGATGCCGGCGACGAGCTCCTGGCGCTGCGCCTGGGTGAGCGCGATCTCCGAGGAGAACAGGTTGCGCTCGGCGTCCAGCACCTCGAGATAGCTCGAGATGCCATTCTCGTAGCGCCGGTTGGCGAGATCGCGGGCACGTTTGAGTGCGTCGACCTGGCGCGCCTGCGCCGTCGCTTGGTCGCGCGACATCCGCACCCCGACGAACGCATCTTCCGCCTCGCGCCGGGCGACGAGGGTCGCGCGCTCGTAGCCGAATCGCGCCTGCGCCTCGCGCGCTTCCGCGGCGCGCACGCGGTTGGCCAGCTCGCCGCCGCGAAAGAGCGGAATCGACACGCCGGCAAACAGCTGATAGATCTCGCCCGCCCCACGAAAGGTGTTCCCGGGCTTGTCGGCGACGGTGCCGGCCTGGCTCGACAGCGCGAGTGCGGGAAGTCGCGCGCCCTGCGCGCTCCCGATGCGCGCCGTCGCCGCGGCGAGTTCGTTCTCCGCCTGCCGGATGTCGGGCCGCCGCGCGATCAGCGCCGACGGGAGCGTGGTCGGCACGGTGAAGGTGCCGAGCACTTCGGGCAGCGACCGGCCGCGCGGAATGCTTCCCGGTGAGCGGCCGATCAGCACGCTGATCGCGTTCTCCTGCTGCGCGATCTGCCGCTCGAAGTCGGCGACACGCACGGCCGAGCTCGCGACCTCTGCCTCGAACTGCCGCACGTCGAGCTCGGAGATCAGCCCCTGCTGGTAGCGGCGCAACGCGAGCCGAAGCGTTTCCTGCCGCGACGCCATCGTGCGTCGCGAGATCTCCAGATCCAGGTCGAGCTCGCGCAGCTGGAGGTACGACGTCGCGACGTCGCTGACGAGCGACAACACGATCGCACGCTGACTCTGCTCGCTCGCCAGAAAGTCCGAGCGCGCCGCCTGCGTCTCGCGGCGGAGCCGTCCCCAGAAGTCGAGCTCCCACGCGAGCGCGGTCGTCAGCTGGACCTCGGTGAGCGCGACGGTCTTGCCGTTTGCCCCGAGCGTGCGCAACGGGCCGCCGAACGCATTGGCGCTGATCTGCGGAAAAAGGCTGCCGCGCACGACGCCGTACTGCGCGCGAAAGAGCTCGATCGTCGCCGCGGCGACACGGACGTCGCGATTCTCGCGCACCGCGGTCGACACGAGCGCACGGAGCACGGAGTCCTGAAACAGGTCGGCCCAGCCCAGCACGGCACTCGAGTCGATGGCGCGCGAGCGGAAGCGCGCCGCCTCGCTCGTGCGGATCGCCGCCGGCTGGGGAGCGCCGGCCGATGGCGGAATCAGGTCGGCGCCGCGCGCGAGCGAGTCGAAAAACGGACGCAACGAGTCCTCGGCCGCCGACGGGGCGCGCCACGCGTCGGGCGCGGCGACGTCGGGACGATGGTACGTCGGTCCGACCGCGCACGCCGACGCCGCGCCCGCGAGCGCGACAAACGCGATGAGTGCACGGCGCATCAGTCGTCGCCCTCCGGTGCAAGCACCGGTGTCGCCGCGCGCGCGCGTTTGGACA